>DATBFI010000316.1:0-8080 GCA_036558585.1 Chitinophagaceae bacterium | reverse complement strand
GATGTACCCTTCATTAATGCCAACATTTATGCCTTATGAAAAGGCAGTTGACAAAAGTTTTTTGTACAGCGTTATCTCGAATCATCCCGGGTTGATGCAAGGCAAGGCAATCGAAACGAAGTATGCCGGGGAAATAACATCGGAAGTTTCCTCGAAAAGTTACAGCATCGAGTTTGAAACCGGATCTGCAAACATCAGGGCTTCATCTTACAGGTTACTCGATGAGATTTTTGAATCGGCTGTTGTGGCCGAAGGTTTGAAAATTGGCGTATATGGTCATACAGACAATATTGGCTCAAATGCAGTAAACATGCCGCTTTCAGAGCAACGTGCCGAGGCAGTGAAAACATACCTGTTACAAAAAGGTTTGAAAGAAGACCGAATAGAAGCGAAAGGTTTTGGTGCGACGAAACCCATTGCAGATAACAGCACGCAAATTGGCCGGAGTAAAAACAGAAGAGTAGAAATTGTGCTGGGTGAGTAAGACGCCCCATCCCGCCCCCATCCCCCTAAAGGGGGGTTTGAAAGTACTTAAAGGAAAATCGCGTTTATATTTTTTAATTGGGGAATTATGAGCCAGGCCGTATTACTACTATAATGCTTCGGTTGCGTCGCTCCAAAGGAGCCCCTTTGGGGCACTCTTGTACTGTATCAACAATTTTCAACAATACTGCGGATAATTCTTAAACATCAACAAGATGAAACAAAGTAATCAAAGGATTCTCAACTCCCCTTTAGGGGTTGGGGGCATCCTTAAACCATTCGGCAAAATAAGTAAGCAAACATTCATCATAATGATTGTGATGCAGGTGATCGTTGCACTTATAGTATGGCAAACAGCTTCTCAGGGTTTGATACCTGAACCCACTAAAGTAGCAACTGCATTTTTGCAGTTGCTTTCTACGAGGCTGTTGTTTGATAATTTGCTTGTAAGTCTTGCACTCACGTTGAAAGCGATGATCTATTCAATCATCATCACGCTGTTCTTTGCATACCTGTCGGTGATACCATTTTTTAAAAGCATTGCACAATTTATAGTAAAGTGCAGGTATTTAACCTTAACAGGTTTGATATTCATCTTCACCTTGTTAACAAAAGACGGAAGCGGGTTGAAATTATCATTGCTCGTGTTTGGTATTGTGCCATTCTTTACTACGTCATTTCTATCTGTTATTATCAACATCAACAAACAGGAATACGAGCTGTGCAAAACACTTGGCTATAACAACTGGCAAACATTGTATGAAGTCATTATCGTTGGCAAAGCAGACCAGGTATTTGAAATACTTCATCAGAATTTTGCTATTTCATGGTTGATGATAACAATGGTAGAAGGATTGAGCATGAGTGAAGGAGGAATCGGATCGTTGCTTATCAAATACAATAAATATAATGATCTCACTCACGTACTCGCATTGCAGTTATTGATTTTTATAATCGGGTTAGGATTTGATTTTTTATTGGGAACTATGAGAAGATGGTTATTCCCGCATACCAAGTTGACTGTTGCCCCGAAATAAAATATTACTAAATCAACTGCGGCTACGAGCCTGGAGCGGCAATTAAAAAGCATGGAGAATATCCGGTGCTTTCAGCTCAAAAGTTTACAGCACAAGCTAACTCAAAATCTAAAAGAACAAATTAAAATGCTTACATGTACTAAAACAAAAACATTGTTACAGGCAGAGAACATCAATCTGTCGTTCGACGACAAAATAATTTTACGCGACATTAACTTTTGCATAAAAGACATTGTTCGCCCCGATATGCAGCAAGGACAGGTTGTATCACTCATTGGAAGAAGCGGTATTGGAAAAACACAATTGTTTAGAATATTATCCGGATTACAAAAACCCTCATCAGGAAATATTTTTCTTCAGGACTACCGATCGGTGAAAGCGGGAGATATGGGAGTGATATTTCAGAGTTATTACCTGTTTGAGTGGAGAACGATCCTTCAATCACTGATGATGGCTGCTTCGCAAAACTCATCATTGAAAGGAAAAGAAAAAGAAGCGATAAAAAGCTATGGAGAAGATTTTCATTTAACAGAACACCTGGATAAATACCCGCAACAATTGTCAGGTGGACAAAGGCAACGGGTTAGCATTATTCAGCAATTGCTGAAAGGGTCTGATTTTTTATTACTCGACGAACCTTTTTCAGGGTTGGATGTTTGCGTTCTCGATAAAGTTGTTGACCTGTTGTTACGGGTTTCAGTTTCGGATGAATTAAAAACGCTCATTATTGTATCGCACGACATTGCAACCGCTGTTGCCATTTCTGATACTGCATTTATTTTAGGAAATGAAAATGGTAAACCCGGCGCAACAATCAAAAAAGAGATTGATTTGATAGAAAGAGATTTGGCATGGCAAAAGGATATTAAATCAAAGCCGGAGTTTATTGAAACAGTCGAAGAGATTAAGGATTGCTTATAAAATTAAAGCCGTTCCTGAAAAAGAGCGGCTTACTTTTTTATAGATTTTTATGAGCCGGTATTGAATATGCACTGGACTTTGCCCCTTGCTTTTTAACACCTGCCCAATCCTGATCCATCCTGTTTTTCTACTTTGTATCTGCCACATGCAAAATCATAAAGTTGAAATTGTAAATCAAGTTTAAAAGTGCCCTTTAGGGAGATTGAGGGGCTTAGTACCTGCTAAACCAGTAACGCTCTGTTGCAGTGCCATTATCATAGGTCCCGACAAAACGATTACCCATAAATTCAACATCATCAAAATGAATATCGACAGCACCATGATTGGAATAATCGCTAACATGGATCTCCAATGCATTATGAAGCCCAATTCGATAATTTCCATTCTGATCATAGTAAGGTCCATCAATGGTGCGCATATACCATGATCCCTGCATTATTATTTGACCATCATCATAATCTGCTGTACCATTATTATACAAATCAAAAATGCCATTTTCCAAACCTGTATAATATGGCTGCCAGGTATAGCCATCTCCCACATCTGCATTCGTAAGTATCCACGAACCGACTACCGGATTTTGAGGCACTACAACATCTCTTTTTGAGCAACTCGAAAATAAAAAAGCAGCAAGCAAAACGGGCGTTAAGTGTAATATTGTTTTCATACGAAAAAATTTCAGTTGTTGAATGTTTGAATGATTTGCTTAATTAAAGCAATTCTTTCGCCATTTTAGTTTTGCAGAACACGAAGTGTTTTCAATTAGAGAATATTTAACTGCACGTGAAAAAAATTTAAAAGCATTCTGTAGACATTCTGAACATTCTAATGCTGATGCGAACGAACAACAACGCAATAATTCTTTTACATGCGTCATAACTTTAATAAACAAAAAAAATTATTTATGTCAACCATTCAACTCATAAAAGGTGATATTACCAAAATGAAAGTCGATTCAATCGTTAATGCGGCTAACAGTTCTTTGCTTGGCGGTGGTGGTGTTGACGGAGCCATTCATCGTGCAGGCGGTCCGGCAATCCTTGAAGAATGTAAGGCAATAAGAGCAAAACAGGGTGGATGCAAAACAGGCGAAGCAGTAATTACAACCGGCGGTAATCTTCCCGCAAAATATGTGATCCACACTGTCGGGCCCGTTTGGTATGGCGGCAACAATAATGAAGAAGCATTGCTTGCAAATGCTTATCGCAACAGTTTGCAATTAGCAGTAGACAACAACATAACGAGTATAGCATTTCCAAACATCAGCACAGGCGTTTATCATTTTCCAAAACAAAGAGCGGCGGAAATTGCGATAGAGACGACAAAAGAATTTCTTGAATCAAACCAGTCAATCAAAGAAGTTTATTTTGTTTGCTTTGATAATGAGAATTATAACATTTATGAATCATTGCTGCCCCTATCCCCTAAACGGAAGTAAATATCTGCTTCTTAATTCAATTTAGCTCTATTTGCAAGCACACTAACAGAAAACCCGAGTATGGCAATCAACGCAAACGACCATCTTAAATTTGCCGCCTGCGCGATATAACCTATTACCGGCGGCCCAAATAAAAAACCGAGATAACCAACTGTAGAAACTGCCGCAATAGCCATTCCTGTGGACATCGTGTTTGATTTACCCGCCAAACCGTAGGTCAGCGGGACAACAGAAGAAACACCAAACCCGGTGAGTAAAAAACCGGCAGTGGCGGCATAGAGATTTGGAAACAATATCGAAATAAACAAACCAAGAGTAATGACACAACCACTCATCTGTAAAACGTGCCCGGCACCAATCTTTGTCACAAGCCGGTCCCCCACAAATCTTCCTGTTGCCATCATTGCCATAAAAGCTGTATAGCCCAAAGTAATTAACTGTTTCGGTGCATGCACTTCTTCGCGAAAGTAAATACCACTCCAGTCAAACATGCAACCTTCACAGGCCATGCAGCAAAAAGCGATCACTCCAAGTTTCAATAATGATTTACCAGGCCATGCAAAACCGCTTTGGCTATCGGGATGCGCTGTATCATATGGCAGCGAATGCCTGAATACAAAAATAATCAGCAACGCAACCAAAAAAGCGATAAGTAAAAAATGTATAAAAGGTTCTATAGTGCGGGCAACCATAAACGATCCTATGGCGGCGCCTGCAAAGCCAGCCATGCTCCATAATCCATGAAACGATGCCATAATGGAGCGACCATATAATGCTTCCACATTAACTGCCTGCGTATTTATAGAAATATTCATAAAGTTACCACTCGCCCCAAAGAAAAACAGGATCGTAACCAGTTGCCATGTTGCATCAACAATGCCCAGTAAGCACAGCAGCAATGCATAAGCAATGGCACTAAACAACATTATACTTCTGCTCCCGAGCTTTGTGACTAAAAATCCCGCAACCGGTAAACTTAACATGGAACCAACAGGTAATGCAAACAATACTGTGCCCAAACCTGCTTCATTCAAATGAAGGTGGCGTTGGATGTCGGGTATTCGCGATGCCCAACTGGCAAAACAAATACCGGCAATAAAAAAGAACACACTCACTGCAATGCGTGCAGGACGGGATGAGCCAACGGTGCTTGCCAACATGCAGCAAATATAAATGTCATCTTTATACACTTTCTTCCCCGATCGTCAAATGACTGCTTCGGAGAGTCCTATATACAATCCGCTTATCTTTGCAGCCCGTTGAAGTTTTTTGGTGACGAGCTTTTGTCCGCCGGAGGCGGATCGCCAGTTTGCCGGTCAACCGTGATCACTTCACGTTCCGATCATGAATCGTCAATCGTGAATGGTGAATAGTGAAATTTTTTTCACTCACCACTCACAAAACCAGAAACTATATTTTTTAATCTTAAAATAAATTTCCCTTTAGGGAATAAGGGCATATGTACCGTACGCATACTTGTGGTGAACTTAGAATAACAGATGTAAATAAAGTTGTAATACTTGCGGGCTGGGTTCAAACGGTAAGAAAGTTTGGTGCAATTACTTTTATTGATCTCAGGGATCGCTTTGGCATTACACAATTATTATTTGGAGAACAGTTGCAACAACAGCTTGATGAAAATGCTCTGGGCCGTGAGTATGTGATACAGGCAAAAGGATTTGTGCAGGAGCGCAGCAACAAAAATTTGAACATACCTACAGGTGAAATTGAAGTATTGATCAACGAGTTTACAATACTTAACAGATCAGCAGTTCCGCCTTTTACTATTACCGATGAAACTGATGGAGGTGACGATCTTCGCATGAGGTATCGTTATCTTGATCTTCGCCGTAATGCATTAAAGAAAAATTTAGAATTACGTTATGCTGTAAACCGCTCCGCAAGAAATTATTTGTATGAGAACGGGTTTATGGATATTGAAACACCATTCTTAATTAAATCAACTCCTGAAGGAGCAAGAGATTTCGTAGTGCCCTCAAGAATGAACCCGGGAGAGTTTTACGCATTACCACAATCGCCGCAGACATTTAAACAGTTGCTGATGGTAAGCGGCTATGACCGTTACTACCAGATTGTAAAATGTTTTCGCGATGAGGATCTGCGTGCAGATCGTCAACCGGAATTTACACAGATAGATTGCGAGATGAGTTTTGTGGAGCAGGAAGATATTCTCAACATGTTTGAAGGTTTGGTAAAAAGGGTTTTTAAAGATGTTAAGGGAATTGACTATGAAGAAGAAGTTGAACGAATGAGTTGGGAAGATGCTATGTGGAATTATGGGAATGATAAACCAGATATCAGATTTGAAATGAAGGTTGCAAACCTGAAAAAGCCTGCTTCAGTTTTTACAGGCAAAGAAGACAATGCTTCATTGATCAATGGAGCAAACTTCCAGGTATTTGATTCTTCTGAAACAGTCGTTGCAATTGCTGTTCCGGGCTGCAGCGAATACACCCGCAAACAAACTGATGAATTAACCGAATGGGTAAAGCGTCCCCAGATAGGCATGAAAGGTTTAGTTTATATCAGGTGCTTGTCTGCCGAACAGGCAGGCAATGCAAATGGGGCCTTCAAAAGCAGTGTAGATAAATTTTATGACGGGGAAAAATTAAAAGCCATTGCGGAAGCATGTGATGCAAAAGCAGGTGATCTTATTTTAATACTTGCAGGGCCAGAAGAACGGACAAGGAAAGCGATAAGTGAATTACGTTTGGAAATGGGTAAACGACTGGGATTCAGAAAAGAAAATGAATTCAAGTTATTATGGGTGCTGGATTTTCCATTATTTGAATACGATGCTGAAGAGAATCGCTGGGTTGCAAGGCATCACCCTTTTACTTCGCCAAGACCGGGTGATATTGAAGTAATGATCAATAATAATCCTGTAATTAAGAACAAAGAAAAATACCTCGAACATCCTTATGCAAACATTAAAGCTAATGCCTACGACATAGTACTGAATGGAAATGAAATTGGTGGTGGCTCTATAAGAATTTATCAAAGAGAGCTGCAGGAAAAAATGTTTGAAGCACTTGGTATGAGTAAAGACGAATACATGCACAAATTTGGGTTTCTACTTGGAGCCTTTGAATATGGCGCTCCGCCGCATGGGGGAATTGCATTTGGATTTGATCGCTTATGCGCCATTCTTGGCGGCAGTGAAAGCATTCGCGATTTTATCGCCTTTCCAAAAAATAATTCCGGAAGAGATGTGATGCTTGATGCACCAGGTACTATTGATAAGAAGCAGTTGGATGAGTTGCAGATAAAGTTGGATTTGAAATAAAATCTTTATGGTTATTTATTACAACAGCAAAATTGCTTACTTTATTTTAGATTTTCTCCGGCAAAACAAGAAGTGATAAACATACCGGTTACTGATGATATTATTTTTGATATCGGAGCCGACGACAAAATTGTAGGTATTGAAATTCTCGATGCATCGAAGCACGTAAATCTGGAAACCCTTTTACCTGTTGAATATTCAAAAAGCTAACTAAAAATTTATTTACTTTCATGCCTGTTCAATTTGGACAGGCTTTTTAATTTTAACCATGATTCCATACACTCGCAGGTAGTTCAAGCATTCTGCTGACTGGCATAAAAAAAATTATCACATCACTAAACATTCCTCATTTGATATTACAACCTTTTAACTAATTTCTTCGCATCTTGCATGTTTCAAAATCACTTTAATGATCATTTACAGAATATTGAGTTTTATAGTGAACATGTTTTGTGCATTCCTGGCTATCATAACTCTGTTCGGACTTTTATTCGCACTTGCAAATCCCGCTGCTTTATGGAAAAGTTTTTTAATGGCCGGTATTGTGTTGTACGGATGGTTTGCCAATCGTTTTTACGTTTATGTAGTAATCGGCAAACAGAAGATCAGTCAAAAACAAAAGGATTGGTTACAGGTAAATGCTATTGTTGCGCTCGTTGCTTCTGCATTAGGCATAAAAGAAAGCATTTACATTTTTTATCATCCTTATGTATTTGATGATATTTTAAAAGATATGCCTGCTCAAAATTTACCTTCTCAAAACCTGGTCCTGAATGTTGCCGCCATTTTACTGGCAGTATGTTTTATTTTATTGATCCACATCATATGGACATATATTCTTATAAAAAAGAACAAGACCTATATCACTGAAGAGGAGTAGGTCTTAAAAGTATT
>DATBFI010000315.1:0-7033 GCA_036558585.1 Chitinophagaceae bacterium | reverse complement strand
AAACAATTACCTTCAGTCTCGACATTGGATTTTATGTTAGTTTTCGTATCTTGCACTATCTGTTTTTAAATATTTTACTGCCCGGTTCGTCCCCCGGGCTTTTTTATTTTGCGTGATACTTTTGCAAATGCTTTGCAGCTTCCATTATTTCAGAAAGCTTATACCAGATTCGCCCACCAAGAACATACTTCTTCAATAATTTTTGTTCTGTCCAATTATACAGCGTCGTGCGGCTAATCTTTGGGCTAAACATTTGCCGTGTCTCTTCGGCGCTCAAAAGTTTTTCCTCAAACTGTTTTTGTTGGATACTTAATAATTCTTCCTTGATAATTTGACGAACATCTAATTTGAGATCATCATAAGGAATTTCGGTATACACTACTTTCTGCACCATATTTTGAACATTGTAGTGTAAAATTAATCAGCATTGAAAGAATGGAAGGGGTCAAATTAGGGGTCAAATTAGGGGTAAACAGGGGTGTATTTTGGGTCTTGTAAATATCACTGTATCAAATATGATGTAAAAATTTTTGCTAATTCTTTTTTGTCTGTCTTTTCAAGATTAAGCTTTTCGCACATTTCCCTATTGAGCTGTTTAACTTTCTTTTCATTCATGAAGCAATCTGCTGCAATTTCTTTATTTGATTTGCCTTTTACCACAAGCTCGGCAATCTTTTTTTCGTCTTCGCTGAACAAATCAATTATTCTCTTTTGTTTTATTAACTCAGGATTGCTGCTTATGTTTGTTTCTTTCGCTTCCGGATCAATATGATTCCAAAAATTTTCTAAAAATACTTTAAGATCTTCGACTCCCTTTTCATGTAAGCCATAATACCGACCATCTTTCCAGCGCCAAGAAAATTTTTTATCTTTTGAAATTTGCATGCTTGCATTAATATCCTGCCATTCATTTTCCAGGAACAGCCAGAAATCATTTTCGGAGTAACCACTTTGCTTTTGAGCATTTGCCAAGTAAGTCATTCGCAAATGCGGCGGCTTTGAATACGTCTCTAATAAAAGCTCACGAAAATTTGTATCTTTGTTCATCTTTTTTGTTCGATATTTATTTCTGTTAAGTTTCTAAAGACAAATGAAAGCCGCTGGTTTCGATCCCGCGGCTTTCAGATTTTAAAATTACGAATAAGAAATCGGATAATCGTTATATGCATCGTTGGGCGAAATTGCTTTATGACCTGGTAAAAAATAATCAATTTCTCTTTGGTCTTTTAAACGATCATCTAACCAATGAAGGAATGACCAATAAATACAATCTTCAAGTCGTATAGAAGAACTATTATCTTTGAAAACTTTCGGGTTGATAAGTTCACTGGTTTTTTCATAAACTCCTATAATACGAAAATGACATAGATAGGATAATTCGCGATCGACTAAACCAAACCTCAAAAAAGGACAGGTTTTTCCATAATATTCGCATTGTTTGCACGAAGTATATTCTTTCATAGAATTTATTTAAAAAGTTAATTATTATTCACTCTACATTTTAGTGAGTGCGGAATCTCGCATTTTAAATATTGTTTTTTTCTGCGTGCTTCATTAAATAATTTTTTTATTTCCAAATAAGCCTCTTGTTGGGCTTTTTTCACCCAACGATTATTCGGATCCGCTAAGTTGTATTTTTCACCAAAAGTTTTTTCTACATCTGCCTCAAGCACTTCATATTGCTTTTTCCAGTAATTATGGGAATTATTATTCTCCTCGCTGAGCTTATTATATTCCTTCATCCAAAAACTACATAAATCTTGATAAAGTTTTTTTTCGTCTTCAAGGAGCTCAACTTTCTTGTGCATGTTGTTTATTGTCTCCCTGAGGCGCCATAGTGTTTCCTCTTGGGCACTAATTATTTTTCCCAGTTTTTCGATTTTTCGCATCGCTGCTGTTTTTGTTTTTGCTGCTGACTTTTTCGGTAGATTTGATTCTGATTTCATAACAGTTTTTTTAGAGATTGTTAATGACTGGAAAGGGGTACGGATCGTAACTGTACCCTTTCTTTTGGATAAAAAAAATTATTTTTCTTCTTCAGCCTTTGATAATTTTTCCTGCCATTCTCTTTGCTTCTTAAAATGATCGGCCAGCTTTTTAGCTGCGTCAAGTTTTGATACCTTCAAATAACTGAGTAGTGACTCTGTCTTTCTATGGCCACTAATTTTCATCAGCTCAATAATCGGGAACCCTTCCAAGTAAAGATTTGTTAGACAAGTACGCCTGGCTGTGTGCGAAGAAATACAATCACAAAGTTCCTTTTCCGGATCTTCCTGTAATCTTCCTTTTTCAGTTAATCCAGCTTCCCTGCAAGCTTCTTTAATATATTCATTCATTTTTTGATTACTAACTGAGCGTGGGAGCCGGTTTTTTTCCTGTGCATATTTATCAAATATTTCCATTACAATCGGATCACAGGGAATGATTACACTCTCTTTGGTCTTTTGCGTTTTAAATATCCTTATAAAGAGATCTCCGTCAATATCCACAATGTATTCAGGCTTTATAGTGGAAAAATCACTGTAGCGCAAAGCTGTACAGCAACCGACAACAAAAATGTCTTTTATTCTTTCAAGCCTTGGCTCCATGCGTGTTCTAAAAAGCGTTAATACCTCTTTACGCGTCAAGCAAACACTCTCAACTTCTTCCCAGCTAACAGAAAACTTTCTATGCTTGAAGATTAAATTATTGGTATAACCCAAGTCAACCCCTTCGCTCATAAATGTCTTTAATACCTGAATGTTTTTTGCTTTTGAATTTTGAGCAAGTGCTTCAAGGTGTATAACCTTTCCTTTTCTGGTGCCGTCTTTCACTGTATACTTCGAAGGCTTAGACAAATGGTTGACATATTTATAAAAGAAGTCAAGATTAATCGTTTCAAAATCTACTGGATATTTTACTTTTTCCTGAAAGTCAAGCAGCCGCGTTTTGACGGTCCTATAAGTTTTTAATGTGTGCTTACTTTTCTGGGCTCCCTTTACTGTGATTTCACCTGAAATAAATCTATCTATTAAATTAAATAGCGTCGGCCTTGATGATCTTTTTTTCTCGTCGTCGTTATTCTTATTCATGAAGGCTGTTAAAACTTCCTTTATCTGATCAGTAGTAGGGATGCCTTTTTTTAACAGTGACACATAAGTTTTTTCCGCAAGCTTGCTCAAGTTATCCAGGAGATCATTAATAAAATAAAGACCATCATTTGTTGCCTGGTTGTTGTTCTTAACTCGCTGTTTTTTTGCATTCCAGTTTTTTACTTCAATTTTTTGCTTTGTAGAAAACACAAGTCTTACTCCTGAATACTTCATTTGAAGTATAATTAAAGCTTCATTAGCCTTGGGATGATCTTTTTTAAGATAAAAGTTTGCAGTTGCCATGATAGTCGTTTTTAGAATCGAACCTCTCAGTTGTCCGGGCAGTTGTCCCGGTTGGAAAATTTTTAAAAATATTGCAGTGAAAAAATGTGTTTAACAAAAGCCGCGTCCAGACTGTGTAATCTCTTGTCTGTCTGAACGTCTCTGTAAATATATGTAAAGATGTGTTCAAAAGGTGTTATTCCGGGCGAGACTACGGAAAGAAACACTTATTTCTTTTAAAGCATTTGAAACTCTGTTTTAGGTGCTTTTTTTATTTCTACCACCTTAATTCCCCTGATTGGGCATTAATATCTGCGTGAAAGTTGATGGCGAAAGTGGTGACTCGCAATATTTTTATCTCAACCCTGACACATTTTTTAAAATCTGATGACTGCCTGTTAAAGTGATCAGATTTACTTGAACAGTTCATAAACACAGGATGATCGATATGCGTCAGTTTGATTGAATCAAGGTTTGCGATTACCTACTCGCTTTTGTACCGGGTCCCCAAGTTCTATTATTTGTTTATAACGATTTTGGTTACTCTTTCTTTCTGGCCATTTGCAAGTTGCAGAAAATATGTGCCGGAAGAAAGATTGTTTAAGTTTAAGTGATAAGTGTTAATCCCTTTTTCAGCAAGTTCTGTCTTACTAAAAACTATCCTTCCCTGGATATCTCGTACTGCAAACTGCGCTACTTGCGAAATGTCCGTCCTGTATTGAACTAATATACTGCCACGGGATGGATTTGGATAGCAGGATAAGCTAGTAGTCATGCCTGCAGATGCATCACTTGATACCTTTTGCGCATCGGCTAACATTGCATTGGATGAATATTGCCAAAGATCATTATTGAGCCCGCCTGTTACAATGTATCCGTTCCTGCCCACGCTAAAGCCTGCCGCGAACGCACGAGCATCGCCTCCAAATTTAGCCTTTGGCGTCCACTTATTTCTGATCGGATCATATGCCCATAAACCACGCCTGTCGGCATCGTTTGCATCAATACCAGTCCCTATATAACCTTTCCCGTTAATGCTGAAACCTGTCGCACCCCACCAGTCACCCCCAAGGAAATCTGCTTTTCGAGTCCATATATTAGCAGAGGGGTTATATTCCCAAAAGTCATTTTTAAGATCATATTCATCCCGGTCATAATTTACCCATACTCCAATTCCTAAATAGCCTTTGTTACCGATACTAAATGCAGTAGCAAAGTGACGAGCAAAGCCGCCAAAGTCGGCCTTCCTGGTCCATTTATTAGTAGCAGGATTGTATTCCCAGAAATCCCGGGTGTCGCCAACCGGGTCATTCCAATCAGTCCCTGTTCCTATATATCCTTTAGTTCCAATTGCGAAGCCCTGGGCCTCATAACGCGCTGTGCCACCAAAATTTGCTTTACGGCTCCACTTGTTTGTAACGGGATCGTATTCCCAAAAATCACTTCTTCTATTGATATGCGCGTCGAGGCCCGTTCCTATATACCCTTTATTTCCAATTCCAAACCCAACCGCACCATGCCGAGGGCCTCCGGCAAAATTGGCTTTCTGCGTCCACGAATCGGTAGCGGGATTATATTCCCAGAAATCGTTAAGATCATTAAAGTTTTGATCTTCGCCTGTTCCAACATATCCCTTGTTGCCAATGCTGAAGGCGACTGCTTCATGCCTGGCTACTCCTCCAAAATCAGCTTTTCTCGTCCACGTACCTTGAGCATAATTCTCATTTACATAAAATAGTGTAATAGCGGCAAGTAAAATCTTTTTCATATGGCTTATTTTTTAGTTACTGAATTATTTTTAACTGCTTCAATTCTTTAATTGATACACTTGGCGGCATTTCACCTTTCTTCAATTTGTCGCATACCAGTTTAGCCACCTTTAAAGCATCTGCTTTTGTTTTAAATCCATCATTTCCCGGCAAGCCAGGGATAGAGGGTTGGTGTATCAGCCTATGCCGATAGTCGTATATATCATATCCATAAGTATTGTGTGGTGCCCGAATAATTATATAATCAAATCCTGGCGCTGCGTTTCGGCTTGTGTCGTTGTTATTAGGGCTTTTGTATTGCCTGGGTTTTGGGGCAGGTTGTGCTTTTAATTCTGTCTGAAGAAAGACTGTGATAATTCCTAAAACAAAAATCAAAATTTGTTTAAGAAATGGTTTAGTTCTCATCCTGTAGCTTTTTATTTGTGGTTCAAAAAGCAAGAATTAGTTACTGAAGCTGTTGGAAGTAAATTGAATTAATTATATGCAAAACGCACTTCAGTAAGATTAAAGCCAAGATCTCATGTTAAAAAATCGGAGAGCATATTACCGTTGAGTTTTTCGTAGCCACTGCTCATTCTCGCTCAGCTTCCTTCTCCAGGGAATTTTAGCTGAAGTCGGATCCTTAAAGGGGCTTCTTATGGCTTCAAGGTTTGCTTATATTAAAGATATAAACATTACTTGCAACTCCTAAAAAATTATTGACTGCTAATACTAAAATGTATTTTAATTGCCGCTTCAATAGAGAACTGTGCAGAAGTTTTCTGTTGTGCAATTTCACCCGATGGTAAACAGTAACGCTTCCGCTTCATTTCGCTGCATTAGTGGAGTATAACCTGCAATATCAGTAAACATTATACTAACTGGCGGAAACCGATATAGCATGAGCTTTATATAAGAAAGATAAAAAAAGGTGTGACAAAAATTATTGTTTCAGGAAATAATGTTCACCTCGCGTGAGAAAGAATTTTTATTGAATATTCATGGAACAAATTCTCTGAATTGAAACAAAACGTACAAGTGATCTTCATTGACTTCTTTTGCGACTTTGCTTTCCATTCTTCACCCCAAAATAATTTACAATGACACAAAGGGTTCTTTGTTTTTTTAGAACGGATTTATAAAAGTTTTAGAGTTATAAATTGCTCAGCGTATTAAAAACAAAACAGTAATACAAAAAAAGAAGAACGCCTATAATACTTATAAGTAACCTTAGAGTTCTAATTTGTTTATCTTCTTTAATCTTTTTCCTGAATTTCCAACTAAGCTTATAAGTGCTGAACATGTTTAAATTTTTTATTGTCATTAAACTTATTTTGTAAAGACTGATTAATGCCATTCCTGTAAAGAATAACTTTTCAAACACGCTGCCAGGACAATGTTTAGCTAATATTCAAAGCTGTGTGTAGTAGAACATCCTATATACTGGATATAGTTTCCATTAAATGGAGAGTGAAATAGGAATAATTTAGAACATGCCCCTTCAGGTATAAGCATGTGAAGCCATCCAGGCCAACACCAACAGTAACTATTGTTGACCCTTAGCTAACTGGCGTAAAATTGTAATTCAGAAGAAAATTGCAAGAACTTCAATTACATTGGCGGGTCCAATGAAAACTATCGAAAACACAAACTTGAAAACTCCTTGTCATCCCAAATTATTTTTTTTCTTCTACATAAATAGGATTTGCAATGCCATTAAGGTCGTACACAATCTTCCCATCTTTAATCGTCATTTCGCATTCAAATCTTTGCTTGCCTTCGAGCTTGTAACCGGTCTTATCGTAAAACCCAAAATTGCCCTGACGTAGATTAAGCACCGCAATATCTGCAATAGCACCAACTGAAAGATTACCAAGTTCCTCATGCTTTATTACTTGTGCTGGTGTCCATGTACTCGCTTTAATCACATCA
>DATBFI010000314.1:0-5663 GCA_036558585.1 Chitinophagaceae bacterium | reverse complement strand
CTATTCTTGACAATAAAATAATCGATGGAAGTCGCTGCATCAGCTATTTTACCATTGAACTAAAGGATATGCTTATACCAGGTGAAATGAAAGACAAATTTGAGAACTGGATGTTTGGTTGTGATATTTGCCAGGATGTATGTCCCTGGAATCGTTTCAGTAAACCGGCAACAGAATTTGCATTTATGCCAATTCCCGAAATACTTAACCTCACTACAAAAGAATGGGAATCTCTTACGGAGGAATCTTTTAAAAAAATGTTCAGTCACTCACCTCTCAAACGTACCAGGCTCCGGGGGATACAACGTAATCTGAAATTTATCAGTAAAGAAAATGTGCTGATTAGTTAATATGCAAATGTGCTAATTACCAGGTCCTAATGATTTATTTAAAACAGCTTTACAACTCATATACTGTCGCTTCATAAGGCCTTAATGTTATTATATCAGTTCTTACCGGTGTATCTGTGTAATTGCAGATCAAAATTTTTGCATTATCAATTTTAATATCAATAGCAGGTGAAGCATTATCCTTCGAAAAATTTAGCATCACTAATATTCTCTGTTCATTCATCTCTCTTATGTAGGTATATACTTTGGGATTGTCTTTATCCAGCAAAGTATATTTACCATAGATAAGTGTTGGTGTTTGTTTTCGTAGTCTTATTAATTTTCTGAAATAATTCAGGCAACTTTCGGGATCTTTCTCCTGTGTTTCGACATTTATAGCTGTATAATTTGGATTTACTTTTATCCATGGTGTTCCTGTTGTAAAACCGGCATGCGGCGATCCATCCCATTGAAAAGGCGTGCGGCTGTTATCACGTGCAGAAATTTTTTGCGCTTGTAAAAAACGTTGAAGATCTCCGCCATGCAATTGAATATGCTCATACATATTGATCGTTTCGATATCCCTGTACTCGTCAATTGAATCAAACTTAGCATTTGTCATGCCTAATTCATCTCCATTATAATAGTAGGGCGTAGCTCTCATTGTTAATAAAAACGTGGTCAGCATTTTTGATGATAGTTCACGGTATTCAGCAGAATCATTGGCCCACCGGGTAACCATTCGTGGTTTATCATGATTGGTCAAATAAACAGTTCCCCAGCCTTTATTGCTAAACACATCATCCCACATCGTGTACACCTCTTTAAATTCTATAAGACTATATCCATTTGGATCAAGCATTTTATACTCACCGGGCAAATATCCAATATCAATTGCATCGAAATGATACAACATATTCAGCTCATTTCTTTCCGGGTCAACAAAATCCATTGCAGTATTTGTTTTTATCCCAACGCCTTCAGCAACGCTCATCATATTATATTTACATAACACCTCCCTGTACATTTCCTGCAGGTATTCGTGCAAATGAGGACCTTCAGCGTAATATTGTATAAAGTCACCGTTATATTTTTCCGGGAGTTCGGGAAATGTTGTGTCTTTGGATATAAAAGGAATCACATCCATGCGAAAACCATCCACACCTTTATCAAGCCAGAAACGCATGATATTATACATCTCTTTTCGCACAGCAGGATTCTCCCAGTTAAGATCGGGTTGTTTCACTGAAAAATAATGCAAATAGTAAGCATCTGTTTGGGCATCATATTTCCATGCATTGCTCTCTACGTCAAAAAAGCTGTAACGCGCAGCAGGTGTGCCTTTCCCGGCGGGCCACCAGTGATAATAATTTCTGTAAGGATTATTTCCTGAACTCCGCGATTGTTTAAACCATTCATGCTCATCACTGCTGTGATTGGCAACAAGATCAAGTATCAACTTCAAACCTTGTTCATGCATGCCTTTCAGCAGGTCATCAAAATCCTGCATTGTACCAAACTCTGTCATGATATTTTTGTAATCACTTATATCATAACCATTGTCGTCATTGGGAGAAGAAAAAATTGGGTTCAGCCACACGGCGTCTACTCCCAAACTTTTAATATAATCCAGCTTTGATATAATGCCACGAAGATCTCCTATGCCATCACCGTCACTATCTTTAAAACTGCGCGGATAAATTTGATAGATCACTGCTTCTTTCCACCATGCCGGTAACTTTTGATCCCCTGATGTGTTGCTCATGGCCTTTTATTTAAGAGTTATAAGACAAAAATTGTGCAAGCAAATATCGTTCATCGTTTGTAGTCTATCGTTCCGCGTTTTGCAATATGCAGCAAGTTTTTCCGGCGCCCGAACTAAAGAATATTTTGCTGTGTGCATTTCTTCAGTATCTTTTCGTCTCAAAATATTGCCAATGAAAAAGATCATTATTTATTTATTTTTATCATTTTGCTTCTTTGCCGTAAATTCCCAGTCACCGGAAGAAAATTTAATTCCCGTTCCCGTTTCCATGGTTAAAAATTCTGGTTCTTTTTCTTTAAAAGATAATTTGGTTATTGGTGTGGCAGGCAATGATGCAGATGCCGCAAGAGTGGCTGAACAATTATCAAACAAATTATCAACGCCTACCGGTTTTCATTTTTCCGTCAAACAAAATTCTACTAATGCCAATATTCAACTAACCCTGCCGGGTACACCGGATAATGATTTGGGTGATGAAGGTTATAAGCTTTCAATAAAACCGGAATCGGTTTCTATTTCTGCCAACAAACCTGCAGGACTTTTTTATGGCGTGCAAACATTGTTGCAGTTATTGCCAAAGGAGATTGAGAGCAAGACTGTAGCACAAAATGTAGCGTGGGATATTCCCTGTGTTGATATAACCGATAAACCTCGTTTTGCATGGAGGGGGTTAATGTTTGATGTAAGCCGTCATTTTTTTACAAAAGATGAAGTGAAACGCTTCATTGATGACATGGTGAAGTATAAGTACAACTTGTTGCATCTGCATCTTACTGATGACGAGGGTTGGAGAATTGAGATAAAAAGTTTACCTAATCTTACAAAGACAGGGGCATGGCGGGTGAAGCGTGAAGGTAAATGGGGGAACTCAACCGCTCCCGGGCCGAACGAACCAAGAGATTATGGTGGATTTTATTCACAGGATGATATAAAAGAACTGGTGCAGTATGCTAAAGAAAGGTTCGTAAATATTTTGCCTGAGATTGATGTTCCCGGGCATAGTATGGCTGCCGTGGCATCCTATCCTGAATTGTCATGTACGCCTGGCAATTATCGGGTGAATGCAGGAGAAAAATTCATGGAATGGCCTGCAAACGGGCATTTTTATGGGCTGGTTGATAATACCATCTGTCCTGCCAATGAAAAGGCGTACGAATTTTTAGATAAGGTATTTACTGAAGTGGCACAACTCTTTCCGTTTGAATACATACATGTTGGCGGAGATGAATGTGCAAAAAATTTTTGGGAGAAAAGCGCTGCCATCAAAGCTTTGATGCAAAAAGAAAATTTGAAAACGATGGAAGAAGTACAGGGGTATTTTGAAAAAAGAGTAGAAAAAATTGTGCAGTCAAAAGGGAAAAAACTAATTGGATGGGATGAAATTTTAGAAGGTGGTCTTGCTCCCAGTGCAACCGTAATGAGCTGGCGCGGAGTAAAAGGAGGTATTGCGGCAGCAAAAATGCAACATCTTGTAGTAATGTCACCAACTACTTTCGTGTACCTCGATTATTGCCAGGGTGAGCCAACTGCTGAACCTCCTATATATGCCAATCTGCGATTGAACCAGACTTATAAATTTGACCCGGTACCGGAGGGAGTTGATCCTAAATTCATTATTGGCGGACAGGGAAATTTGTGGACTGAGCAAATACCAAATATGCGGGCAGTGCAATACATGGTTTGGCCCAGGAGTCTTGCCATTGCCGAATGTTTATGGTCACCAAAAGAAAAAAAGAATTGGGCTGACTTTGCAAACAGGGCGCAAAATCAGTTTGGCAGGTTTGATGAGGCGCAAACAAAATATTCACGCAGTATGTATGACCCGATCATTACCTCTGCGAAAGACAAAGAGGGAAATCTTAAAGTTGAACTGGGAAAAGAAATAGATGATCTTGATATTTACTATTCTTTTGACGAAACAAATCCCGATAATTTTTATCCTAAATATTCTACGCCGCTCACTGTTCCAAAGGATGCGGCCACTTTAAAAGTGATCACCTACCGCAATGGCAGGGTTGTGGGCAAACAAATAAATATCACTGTTGAGGAATTAAAAAAGAGAGCAGGGGGAAAAGCTTAATACATGAAATATTATTTTCAGGAAAGGGCGCTGGCATTCAAGTTAGCGCCTTTTATATTTTCTCAAAATCAATTTAACTCATCATCAGCTTTCATGCCGTAAAGTGAATAAGAACGCATATTCATCTGAAAAAAACTTTATTTCCTAAAATGTTGAAAGCATCCCCTTCTTTTCTCGGATAAAAAAAAGAAAGTTGTTAGAAAATTTTTACAGCCTATAATTTTATCTTACCGCTAAATGATTTTATTTTTACTTGTGTCCGCGTAATTCCTTTCAAAACAAAGCTAACTGGTTTCCTAACCCCATCGTAAAAACCGTTTTATGAGAAAAATCCGGGTGGGTATTATTTGTGTTGTGCTTTTATGTTCTTGTGTTTCGGCAAAAAATAGAGCTTTTGTAAGAAATGGAGTACTTGATCTAAGGGCGTGGAACTGGCAAAGAGATGGCATTACAAATCTTACAGGTGATTGGGAATTCTACTGGCGTAAATTTTACGATCCTTCATTTTTTAAAAACACATCTAATACTCAGGCAAAACAATTTATTTCTGTTCCGTCTTTAGTCAATGGTTTTGGTTATGCCACGTATCATTTAACTATTTTATGCCCGCCCTCAAATGAGCAACTGGCACTTAAATTTTTGACGGTTGAGTCTGCATACAGGTTATTTGTTAATGGAAAAGAGCTGCTCAGTGTAGGCCATGCCGATACAACCGAAGCATCAACAGTGGCGGATCTAAGGCCTTCAATAGTAGAGGTTGTTCCCGAAAATGACAAGCTTGATATTGTGATCCAGGTATCGAACTTTCAAAATAAAGTGGGTGGTTTGTGGGATTTTGTAAAATTTGGAACAACAGATCAGGTATATACAAGTCGTATTACAAATATCTCTGTGGAATTACTGGTAGCAGGGAGCTTTCTTCTTGCGACACTTTATTATTTGATCCTCTTCTTTTCCTTTAAAAAAAGGTATTTACTCATTTGCTTTAGCATCCTTTGTTTTATCATTTTCATTCGAAGTTTGGTAACGGGAGAAATGCCGGTGCTCTATATTTTAAATGCCGGCTGGGAATTCGCAAGGAGAATGGAATATATTTCATTTTATCTTTCAGTTCCTGTAATGTCTCTTTTTTCTTATTATTTATTCCCAAAAGACTTTTCAATAAAAGCCTTGTACATTATTTTACCAGTTTGCGCTTTGTTTGTTATCCTGAGCTTATTTACCTCCTATTATATTTTTACTTACCCGGTAAGATACTACCAGGTGATAATGCTGCTTGCAGCATTTTACGGTTTTTATGTATACGTTCGGGCGGCATTAAAGAAAAGACCGGGAAGTTATTTATTTCTCGCGGGCTTTTGTATATTTTTCATAACCATTATTAATGATATTTTGTACGTAGATCTTATCATTCATTCAATACCGCTTTTTTATGTCGGTCTCTCATTTTTCATCATTACGTTATCCATTCTTATATCCAGGCAGTTCA
>DATBFI010000313.1:0-7432 GCA_036558585.1 Chitinophagaceae bacterium | reverse complement strand
TTGCTCTTTTTCAATTTTCCGAATATTTCCTCGAGGCTCCGTTTACGAATGCTTTGCTCACTTTTAGGCGTAATTACAATTGTTCCTGTTTGGTTGTCATCCCTTATATAACCATTTTTCTTCAGGTCTTCGATGAAATCCCCCATTCCGTATTCTTCATCAGTGAGTTTATATTCTTTATCGAGTTGATTCATCCACTGCAGCGCCTCAGCCACATCACCGCTTGTATAGGTAAGCATTTGAAGAAACATATCGAGTAACTGTTCGAAGCGTGTTTTCCCCTCCGCATGGGGATCGAATTTTACAAATCTGTGTCCTCTCATAGTAATGTAAACTACATAAAAAATTTATACCACCTCTGCAGTTTTTCAAAATTATCCTTTCGTTTATGGAAATAATCCTTTCAGGATTGAAGTCTAAGGGTACACTAAATTATTCAGAACTTACACTTACCAAAGGGCATAGGAGGAGTACTTAAATTTTTCTTTTCAAAATTTTGCTGTGTAAAGTTTTCACTTACCTTTGCAATCCCCAAAAAAGGGGTAGTTCTTTAATGCGTGCTTTTGTAAAAATCCTGATTCAAATTAGATAAAAGTTAATTGCCACTTTAGCTCAGCCGGTAGAGCAACTGATTTGTAATCAGTAGGTCGTTGGTTCGATTCCGACAAGTGGCTCATTGATTTTACGATTTGACGATTCAGATGACGATTGCTTTAAAAATCGTATACCGTAAATTCCAAAAATCTTAAATTCTTATTCGGGCAGGTTCCAGAGCGGCCAAATGGGGCGGACTGTAAATCCGCTGTCTTTCGACTTCAGTGGTTCGAATCCACTCCTGCCCACAATTCAATTAGCTAATTAACTAATGTGCTGATGTGCTAATGAATAAAATTGAGTTCTTTATTTTTTGTGCTTGCCTTTGTGAAATTTCATTGGCTAACCAGCACATCAGCATATTACCAATTAATAAGCGGAAGTAGCTCATTTGGTAGAGCGATAGCCTTCCAAGCTATAGGTGGCGAGTTCGAGCCTCGTCTTCCGCTCCATGCTAAGTCATTAGTCAGCAAGTCAATAAGTCATTATTGAAATGGCTTTACCAATGATGTATCGGGAAGGCCGTGAGTTCAATTGAAAAGTTCTTTAAATAATTAATTGTGAGATTAACTCACACTTCATACCAGCCGTTGTAGCTCAGTGGTAGAGCACTTCCTTGGTAAGGAAGAGGTCGTGAGTTCAATTCTCATCAACGGCTCTGATCCTGAAGACAATAGTCAATAAAATGACTTACAATCTATGACTTGGATTGCAATCAGAAAGTACAAGTGTTCGCCTGAGGCGGAATGAGATGCTCAAAGTGATGAAGAATTCTTCATCAAAAAAATTTAAACCATGGTCAGTGGAAATTCCATTGACTACGATTATAACAACAATTTAAAACGATAAAGATGTCTAAAGAGACCTTTAAGAGGGACAAACCCCATGTTAATGTTGGTACTATTGGTCATATTGACCATGGGAAAACCACTTTAACCGCTGCCATTACTACCATTCTGGCTAAGAGGGGTATGGCAACAGAAAAAAAATACGATGAAATTGATGCTGCTCCTGAAGAAAAAGAACGTGGTATTACTATTAACACCGCCCACGTGGAGTATCAAACCAAAAATCGTCACTATGCTCACGTTGACTGTCCTGGTCACGCTGACTATGTAAAAAACATGATTACAGGCGCTGCACAAATGGATGGAGCTATCCTTGTGGTGGCTGCAACAGATGGTCCTATGCCCCAAACAAAAGAACATATTCTTTTGGCGCGCCAGGTTGGTGTGCCACGTATGGTTGTGTTCATGAATAAAGTTGATCTTGTTGACGATCCTGAATTACTTGAGCTTGTTGAAATGGAAATTCGTGAATTGCTTACGTTCTATGGATTCGATGGAGACAACACACCTATTATTCAAGGCTCTGCAACGGGCGCTTTGGCCGGAGAAGAAAAATGGGTGAAAGCGGTTGACCAATTAATGGATGCTGTGGATTCTTATATCCCCCTGCCGCCCCGTCCGGTTGATCTTCCATTCCTGATGTCTGTTGAAGACGTGTTCTCTATTACTGGTCGCGGTACAGTTGCTACCGGTCGTATTGAACGTGGTAAGATTAAAGTTGGTGAGGCGGTTGAGATTGTAGGTTTAATTCCCCAGCCATTGAACTCTGTCGTTACAGGTGTTGAAATGTTCAAAAAATTACTGGATGAAGGACAGGCTGGTGACAACGCTGGTTTATTGCTTCGTGGCATTGAAAAGAAAGATATTCGTCGTGGCATGGTGATTTGCGCTCCCAAGAGCATTACGCCTCATACTGAATTCAAATGCGAGGTGTATGTGCTGAGCAAAGAAGAGGGTGGTCGTCATACTCCATTCTTTAATAAATACCGTCCCCAGTTTTATTTCCGTACAACAGACGTAACAGGTGAAGTTGTTTTACCTGCAGGCACTGAAATGGTAATGCCGGGTGATAATATAAGTTTGACTGTGCACCTGATTCAGCCAATAGCAATGGAAAAAGGTCTAAAGTTTGCGATTCGGGAAGGCGGCCGTACAGTAGGTGCAGGCCAGGTTACTGAAATATTAAAATAGCCCCTAACTCTCCGCCTTAGTCGGAACTTAGGAAGCTTTTTACATAATTTTGCAAGTACTTAGGTTAAGAAGACCTGAGTACTTTGTTTCTATAAGAAGCTCTTTTTAAGCCTCTCTTTCGGAAATGTTTGGAGGCTGCTTTCTACGGGTATAGTTCAATGGTAGAATAGAGGTCTCCAAAACCTTAGATCTGGGTTCGAATCCTAGTACCCGTGCTGCTGAAGGTGCCAATGTTCTAATTAGGTGACTTGTTAATTAAGCTTCTCAACCTTAAAGAGAATTAGCACATAATCAGACTAGTTAATTAGCAAATTAAAACAGATGAACAAAGTATCAGCTTATATCAGGGACAGCTATCATGAGTTGATGGAAAAAGTAACCTGGCCCAACTGGGCTCAGCTGCAGCAATCAACGGCAATAGTACTGGTGGCAGCATTGTTGATTATGGCGGTAGTATGGGTCATGGACTTTGCAAGCAGCCAGTTGCTGCAATTGATTTATTCATTTTTTAAGAGTTAAGCTATGGAAGATATAGCCCAACATGTGGAAACCAAATGGTACGTGCTGCGGGTTGTAAGCGGCAAAGAAAGAAAGGTAAAAGAATACCTTGACAAGGATATTTCCCGTAGCGGATGGACTGATGTTATTAAGCAGGTTTTTCTGCCTATGGAAAAAGTTTATAAAGTGCAAAACGGTAAAAAAGTAATGCGTGAAAAAAACTATTTTCCCGGCTATGTAATGCTTGAAGTGGTTGACGGAAAATTGACCGATGAAATGATCCACCACATCAGCAACATTACGAATATCATGCATTTTCTTACGGATGGAAAGGGTTCTAAAGGAAACATTATCTCCTTACGTAAAACTGAGGTAAATAAGATGCTTGGTAAGGTTGATGAAATGAACGATCAGGGTGTAACAATGAGCGAACCTTTTATCGTTGGAGAAACCATTAAGATTATCGAGGGTCCCTTTAATGACTTCAATGGAGTGATTGAGGAAGTAAATGATGAAAAGAAAAAATTGAAAGTAACTGTAAAAATATTTGGCCGCTCAACACCTGTAGAACTTAATTATATGCAGGTAGAAAAAATAGGCTAATAACAGATCGCTTGTCGCTTATAAAATTGCCTGGGGTTGAACCGCAGGCAATTTTTTTGTTATCACCTTTCTTTATTTGATATTATGCCGATAGTTCCTTCCAAACAGTTTTGTTTTATTAAAGAAAATAGTGTACCCGCTTCTTTACAATTCATTTCATTATTTTCACTTTCTCATTAGAGCAGCATGAGCATTTTTAAGAGTTTATACCTGCAGGTTATAGTGGCTATAACTATTGGTATTGCATTAGGTGTATGGTTTCCCGATTTTGCGACGCAATTAAAACCACTCGGGGATGGTTTTATCAGGCTTATTAAAATGATGATAGTACCTATAATCTTCTGTACTATTGTGACTGGTATTGCAGGGATGCAGAATATGAAAACTGCCGGAAGAATAGGTTTAAAAGCGATCATTTATTTTGAAATAGTAACTACACTTGCACTAATCATTGGTCTCGTGATTGTAAATATTGTGCAGCCTGGTAAAGGTATGAATGTCAATCCTCAAACACTTGATACAAGCGGAGTACAGAATTATATTCAACAAGGTAAAACAACCGGATTTGTAGATTTCCTGTTACATATTATTCCGGACACGATAATTGGTGCATTTGCTGAAGGAAATATTTTACAGGTTTTATTTTTTGCCATCCTGTTCGGAGCTGCTTTATCAACCATTAACAAAAAGGCCCAGCCAGTGCTTAATGTACTCGAAAGCTTTGAAGATGGGTTATTTGCTATGATGCGTTTTATTATGAGGCTGGCTCCCCTGGGTGCATTAGGCGCAATGGCTTTTACTGTTGGCAAATACGGCTTTTCTTCATTGGCATCATTGGGTAAATTAATGATCTGCTTTTATGCAACATGCATTTTATTTATACTTTTTGTTTTGGGAAGCATATTAAAATATTTTGGCTTTAGCATTTTAAAATTACTTCGATATATAGGAGAGGAGCTTTGGGTTGTGCTTGGCACTTCGTCCTCAGAAAGCGCATTGCCTTCACTAATGCAAAAATTAGAAAAGCTGGGTTGTTCTGGATCTGTTGTTGGGCTGGTTGTGCCAACTGGTTATTCTTTCAATCTGGATGGTACGTCTATCTATTTAACAATGGCCGCTGTATTTATTACACAAGCTATTAATTTACCGCTAACACTTTCACAGCAAATGACATTGTTACTGGTATTATTACTTACATCAAAGGGGGCCGCTGGTGTTACAGGAGCAGGCTTTATTACATTAGCCGCAACATTACCTGTTGTAGAACATATTCCCGTAGCCTCAGTTGCATTAATACTTGGCATAGATCGTTTCATGAGCGAGGCAAGAGCTCTTACCAACATTATCGGAAACGCGGTTGCCACTATCGTTGTGGCGAGATCAGAAAAACAAATTGATATAACAACCGCTAAGCAATTTATCGGTTAAGTCAACACGATTTGTTATTGACTTTTTTCGAGCACCCTCTTTAACTTATCAAGACTTTGCTCCATTACCGGACCAAGAATTTTATCATTTGCCATAGCACCAAAACGTTCCCATGGATACCAATTGATTTTTTGCTCAAAGAACCATTGCACGGTAATATTATGCTTGGTTACGTTATTATGCAATACAAAAGCGCTGTTTTGTATATTTCCTTTTTGACTTTTCCAAATCGTATATATGGAATCGGCTGTTGTACGGGTTATGGTTACCTGTCCTGTACCAATTTTGGCTACTGTTCCTGTGCCTGCTGTCTTTGCCGAAAGAAATGTAATGATATTTGTATCCGCTCCATACATCCATAATTTCCAGTATTTCACATCATTCAAATAGTGATATACGCTATCATACGAAGCAGCAATATCTGCAACTCTTGTAACTTTTGCTGCTGATGGAAAGAATAAACCAATTGCAGTTGTAAGAAGAAACAGAATGATTAAACTTCCTATCGCTAACTTTAGAAATCGCATAAACTATTATTATTTTGCCTGAGCTGTGAGGATTATTTTTTACTCACTCCCACTTAAATACCTTTATCGCAATTGCATATAATAACACTCCCCAAATTAGTAGTATGCTTATATCCTTCCATACCCTTAACAGATTAGCTCCCTCAAATGAAATTTCGCGCATCGCATTATTGAAATGGGTTAGTGGTAAGAGGTTGCAAAAGAACTGTAACCATTTAGGAAAAACTGTGATTGGAAAAAAAGTTCCGGATAATAAAAACTGAGGAAACGTAAAAAGATTTGCAAAGGGCGGAATAGTGCTTTCGTTTTTGGCTACATTACTTACAATAAACCCATAGCCCATAAAAACTATAAGGCCGAGCAAACTCAGAAACATCAATTGAACAATTGTTATTAAACCATGTACCAATGTAAAATGAAATGCAGCAGTGCCTATCCCGATAATTACTATAGCTGCAATCATTTGAAATATTACCCTGCTTATTGCTTCACCAATTACAATATAGGGGCGCGTAATGGGTGTAGCAAAAAAACGTTTCAATACCAACTGTTGCCGAAGGTTAAAGAAAAGAAAAGCAACACCGAATACACCCGCGCTAAGTAATGAAAAACCCAACTGACCGGGTAAAATAAAATCTATTTCGCGATATACACGACCCGGGATTTTTTTAATATTTGCATCCACTTTGGCAATAGTAGCTGCATTTGGGTAAACAGAACCGTTGATATTGCTGATAACAGAGTTTAAAATGGACTGCAATAACTGAAGGTCTTGCGGCTTAACTGCTTCAGAACTTTTTAAATGAATGATATATGGAGGATTAACTGATGAATTCTTTTGTATATTAATGATAGCGGTAAGATTACCTTTCTGAAGATCTTCTTCTAAAAGACTATCAGCTTTATCAACAAAATGAATACCTTGTATTTGTTTAAGTACAGCATAGACTTCGTTGGATGTGTTGCTGTTCTTGTCCAGTGCCACATCTAATGAAAAACCGCCACCTTCTCCAATGAATCCAAATACAAGGATAAAAATCAATGGAAAACCAATACTAAATATCACTGCCGAGGGACTTCGAAAAGTTGCTTTAAGACTCGCTTTCGTGATAGCCAGCATCGCTTTAAACTGGCTGTACTTTTCTTCCATATTTTTTTTCTTGATGCGCAAAACTATTTCATAAATTGTTATCAAATTTAGAGGCCAAAAAAAATTTAAATAAAAATGTAAATGCTAAGACAAATGACGTACCTTAGTATGACAAATGACAGTTATGGCAAAAAAAGAAAGTTATAAGAAATACCCTACCGCTGCACCAAAAGTGTCAAAGGTTGAAGAACCTGTTACAGAGTATAAGACTATAAAGAAAGCTCCCATAATTCCGGATTTTCCTTACAGGAAATTTGAAAAAATTGCTATTCTTGTTCCCTTCACGCAAAAAGAATGGGCCCATATATTACACCTCTCAGAAAGAACCTTGCAAAGATATTCTAATGACAACAGCAGCTTTGAGGGTATCTATGTTGATAGAATTTTGCATATCGAAGAATTGGTTCGAATGGGTTTAGAAACGTTTATAAATGCTGATGCCCTTTATCGGTGGCTTAAAAAAGAAAAACACGTATTAGGTAAAACACTAAACTTTGAATCACTTTACTCAACAAAAGGGATCCAGGATACAATTGATCAAATTGGGAGAATACAATACGGAATTTATACATGATTGTTTACAGGTTTTCGCA
>DATBFI010000312.1:0-8075 GCA_036558585.1 Chitinophagaceae bacterium | reverse complement strand
GTGAAGGGATGGAAGAGCAGAATAAAAATTCAAAATTTGATAAGAACAAATACGTAAACTGGTTTAGAGCATTCCGATTTACATCGGAAGGGTCGGCGGTTCGATCCCGTCAGCTCCCACAGGAACCTCGCTATATGCGGGTTTTTTTATTTTATGTTTACTTTTTATATTCTATACTCTTCGTTAAAGGATCGGTATTAAGAAAGAGGTAATGGGCATGAAACCTATTGGCAAATCATTCAAAATAAAAGAGGATTTGTTCAGTTTTAATAATGAAGGAAAAAATTAGCGAACATCGCTCTGTCCAATCAATCCAAACTATTATGATGCAGGTAAGCGTAATGAAATAAAAATACTATGCAACTGGAGTACTTTTTATTTTAAGTTGTTCAAACTTTATTCGGGGTGAACCCGGCTCGTAGCACAATCAAAATTGCAAATTTGACTTTACAGGTTTGATATTTTATACAGGTCATTTATAGCCGATGCAAATCACAAACTCACCAGGTACACTGTAACCGCCTGCGTGTTGAAACCGTTTGATAGAGTTGAGATATTCATTATGTACTTCCTCTTTTACCCCCGGGGAAAATTTATGATAGGCCAGTGCAACAGGACCGCCTGCAAACGCAGCTCCACAAGCTTCTTCACCAGATGCATATTCAAGTAATGTGTTTATTCTTTCAGTTTTTATATTTGAAAATCCTGCTGATGCAAAATACTTTTCCAGCACTGTGTCATTGCCCGCATTAAAAAACATGGGACATACCTCTGATGATACTCGCTTGTCAACGATCTCAAAAATCTCTGCCCATCCGCAGTGATCTCGTTTGCCCCAGACAGCAGCTACCGCTCTTCCTCCCAGATTTAATATCCGCCACATTTCCTTTAATGCTTTCAACCTATCGGGAACATACATTAGGCCCAGAGCACATAGCGCAACATCAAATGTATTATCATTAACTTGCAGGTCTTCGGCATCCATTCTTTCAAACTTTACGTGCGAATATTTTTTTTCTTTCGCAATTGATGCGGCCAGCTCAACCATTTTATCAGAAATATCAGTGCCCAGCACAAATCCGTTTTCACCTGTTTTTTCAGCAACACGAAAAGTTACCAGTCCCGTTCCGCATGCAATATCAATAACTTTTTCTCCGCTTCTGAGCGCTGCAAATTGAATGAGTTTGTCCTGGGCGGGTTGTAGTTGTTTCCGCCATGAACTTTCGTAATAATTCGCAGCCTTATCCCATCCGTATCGTTGTATCCGCCGCTGTAATGCAGGTTCCATTATGCTTGTTGTTTAGGGGAAATAATATTGATCGTGCGTACACATTTTTGTCCACGACTGAATACATCAAGATAAGGGCTATAACTGTCTGCTTTGTCAAACATCTGTAAAAGTTCTTCTTCGCTTGCGTCACTTTCAACAGTTATAATGTAACGAACTTCCAAATAGCCGGAAGGGATATCTGTGGTGGTTCCAAAAAGTGCGCCGTCATCATAATCTGCCTGCACTTCCACTTCCAATGCATCAATTTGAATATTCATCTTTGATGCCTGCATCATATAGCCTATTGCGAGACAACTACCCAGTGCGGCACGTCCATACACTCCCGGTGTTGGTCCTGCCACATTACCTCCTGCAGCTTCAGGCATATCAGCAACCAATGTATAATTACCCTCTGTTATCTCACAGGTTAAACCGTGTGTGATCCGCGTTTTAGAAATTCCTGTGCCCAAACCCAATGAAGGTTTTAACAAAAGAGCCCGGGTACTGCGAGTGATCGCTTCCTTTATTTTTTCCTGGGATACCATAAAGATTGATTTGATTTGAAGAAATTTGAGGAGTGGCGGAAATATTTAGGTTAAAAATAAAATCAATTTTTAACAGTAAAAGGAATTATTCAAGATCACGTTTATCTTTAGTGGTGGTAGAATTAAGGCTTTTAAAAAACTTTCTTCTGTGACTTACCTGGGTTCACTGATTCGTTTCCATCCATTTCATAATGGCAGCCCCAACATTTTCCGTTCCTCTTGTGCAGTTTGATAAAATAACTACTGCAAATTTCTTCCCGCGATTAATAGCAAGATAACTGTGATAGCCCCCGGTTCCCCCGTTGTGAAAAATTACTTCATCAGAACCCGGTTTTATGTAGTGCCACGCTAATCCAACTTTAGTTTCGCCTTCAGCAAATGTAATATTGTGTGTAAGTTGTATTGCGGCGTTTAATTTTTGTGGCGCTACCCCCAAATTTGCATTTGCGTATTTCAACAGATCCGCAACAGTTGAGCGAATAGCGCCCGCTGCAGCAAGAGCTTTGAAATCCCATTGGGAATTGTATATACCATCTTCATTATATCCCTTTGCAAACCTGGCCGAGTCATCCGTTCTTAAAAATTCTTTTGTATCATTCATGCCAAGCGGCCTGCAAATTTTTTCGACAAGCAATGTCTCAAAGTTTTCATTATAAACTTTTTCAAGGATTACACCAAGTGTTCCTACCGCAAGGTTCGAGTACTCGTATCTTTCACCGGGTTTACGCGATGGTTTGAAATTTTTGTAAAAACTATACAAATCATTATTGTCATAATCCTTATAAGGATTATTGTTGTTCGGGCTGTGAAAATTTGATGGCATGCGCGGCAGGCCCGAAGAGTGGTTGGATAAAGTTTTAAGGGTAATTGCAATTCCTTCGTATTGAAGCTGAGGAATTGAATCAGGCAAGTATTTATTTACAGGATCATCAAGCTTTACATTCCCGTCATTAACTGCATCGGCCAGTAAGGTTGCAGTAAAAGTTTTTGAAATCGATCCTATTTCAAAAATTGTATGTTCATCAGGTATTTGTTTATTTCCTTTGGCCGTTTCGCCATAGCCATAAAAAATGGTTTTTCCATCCTTCAGGATCCCAATACTTAAACCCGCTGTTGCCTGCATGGAAATATAAGGTTGCACTGCAGAATCCACTTCTTTGTCAAGAGGCGTACTTAAAGTATTTGTTGAAGGTACTTTGTCATTTTTCTTTGCATTTTCATCAACATAAGGTTTAAAAAAGAATACCTCCAACTTATCGTTTTTATCAAGACCTAATAAAAGTGAAAGATTGATTGAACCAAACATGGCTTTATATTTACTCACGCCATTTCCATAATTTTCAAATACAGTTTCTTTCATTTCTCCAAGTGGAAACAGGTTGTTATCACAAATGGTCTTAAAAGAATCGGCAGAAAGTGCGTTTCTGAATACTTCCCCGCCAAGTTCGTATATCCGGGAAGAATTTTTTTCGTTGAAATATTTTTTAATGAGTACGCATATTGAATCTATTTTTTGTTGCTGGCTACTTTGTCCAAACAAAAAACTGGTTATGCATGTACCTAGCAGGATAAAATAAATTTTTTTCATACGAATGATCATTGATACTTATAAAATTTCAACTTGGAACTTATCTTAAGCATTTGCAACTGTTTAAAGCAATGTGACAAAAAAATAAATTATTAACGCAGATAAAGTCGGTATCATTTGAATGGTGGACCGGTTTGCTTTATCCAAAATAACCTTAAAACAAATATCATAAAAGCAGTCTTTTTTTCTGCCTCTTATGGATACTTTGCATTTACCTGTCTCATAAAAATATCTATTGCCTTTTCCTTGCTTTTATTGCCGTGCTGACCGTCATGAGCCTTTAACAGGTTTTGTTTACTCAAATGCCCAGGTTCTCTTATTGACCCACGAAGGCGTTCCTATATAAGAAGCTGTAGTATGTTCGTGTGCTGCAGCGTTATGGACCACTGTTTCGGTTATTTGTCTATTAACGGTTAAAGCGCCAACTACCCTGAACAGTTCAGGGAACGCCCATTTGTATTTCAGGCATTTTTTAATAATAAAAACTTTCCGTCTATAACGTTTTAAGAAAAGGGAAGTATTTAGATTAAAAATTGCCAGCGGGGCACACAGTTTGCTATAATTATTTTGATAGATTTTTTATTTTTATAGTGGGAAAGATCGGTAATAACCACTGCCTGGACATCCTTTACATGACGTACGATTTGTAACTGCATATCTAAAAAGAAAACAGAGCGTAGCTGCCCGCGTTCTGAATGCACAGTTGCCGAAAATGAGTTTTTCTTTAAGATCTTTTAAAATAAAAATTTGAAAATATGAAAACGCTAACTAGTTTCTTCGGAACTTTTTTTGGTGGTGGGAAGATTGACAGGCCATCCGGGCAAGTAAAATCCACCCCAGTAATTATCTCTTATTATTCTCAGCAGGATGTGTTGCAACAGAGAATGCGGGAAGAAAAATTAACCCACGGTCAAACAGTTACAGCAAACCTATCTCCGGTGCGTCTTGAATTTAGTTTTGGCAAGGTGACAATGTATTTTTGCCCAATGAGAGCGATCCAGGTTCTTGAAACTCTCAATGAGGGCGATGGAGGAAGAATACCTCCTGAGGCAATTGTTGAGGAATTGAACATACCCAAGCATTATAAATCAGGGCTTTATAATTTGAAAAACGTCATACTAACCTCCAATGGAACAATGCAGATCAAAGCAACCAGTAGAACAGTTTGGGAAAAAGCAAAGTAATATTAAGCCGGGACAAAAATTATTGTTATCAAAATTATCTTTAGTTGAACTTGATTGGCGCCTGATGAATTAAGGTGTATTGAATTTCTTGCAGCAGTCAGGACGAAAATGTTTGCGAGTGAATTGTAATTATGCAGATTTATTTCTTGATTAATACCACAGAAAATTTACTAATGTTTTTTTATCGTGAATACTCTTGATAAATTAAATCCAAAACGTATCTCGCCTTTCCAGAAATTGTCCGTAGTATTTGTTAAGAAATTCTTTTCATTCATTCCCACAGCATTGGAGAAATGCAGTTGAAATACATGACCTCCTGTTTCGATATCAAAGCCAAGTGATAAGGGATCATATGTGCCCGGTTGCTTCCCTGCAACGATGTGGTGATAATCGGCCACAAATGCAATTCGCTTTGATAGCTTACATCTTGCACCCAGTGCAATTGCCCAGGTATTATTTTCTGCTGTTGCACTTACAATATTGCGATGCACAAATACACCTCCTGTTTGAAAGCTGAACCGGTTATTAAACTTCCGCCCTATTAATGCTTCATGGTAATATGCCATTCTTGAAGAAAATTCGGGTTTAGGTCCGTCATCAGGAGCAGGGACAGTACTTAAAGTTGCGCCACTTACCCAAATTAGAGAAAAAGGAATTCCGCCTGGTCCTGTTGCCTGCCACACCGGGCGCAGTTTTATAAATCCATCAAATTCTTTTCCAACATTGCTGCGACCGACACCAACACTAACTCTATCACTGATACCATAATCAAATCCAAATCGCATATTTGCCTGGTCAAGGCCAAAGAGATTTGATGCACCGCTGCTGATCGGTCCGAAGCGATGCAGGATACGCACATCCATTACACCTTTCCCAAGCATTTCAATTGACTGTGCATTGATAACACGCGTTGATTTAAATATATTCCTTACATATTCTTTTTGAGCAGTATCACTGTCAACAAGCTTTAACAGATCTTCATTCTGCGCAATCCCCTTGCATGTGCAAACAATGAACAGCAGTAAAACTGGTATGATCTTTTTCATGAGCTGTCTTAATTATAATTTTTTATTTATTTAGAGTTTCGAGCGCACAGTTCACGTTAATATTTATAGTTTTTGAAATATTATTTTCTACAAGACTTGGTATTTTTATATCGTAATCAGAAAGCAGGATTGCAAAATCAGATGATGCGGATACTTTACCATTTTGCACAATGATTTTTCCATCAGCTTTCACATCTTTCGTGATACCATGCATGGTGAGTTGCCCTGCTACATTTACCGGGTATGCTCCGTCCTGCGTAATATTTAAGGAAGAAATATTTTCTATCTGTCCTTTAAACTCTCCTTTAGGAAACTTATCGCTCTCCACGTAATTCTCATTGAAGTGATCCTGCATTAAAGCTTTTACAAATTCAAATCCTTTCATTAATACTGCGAACTGGATATCACCTGTCTTTGTATCAAGCACACAAGTGACAGATCTGTTTACGGCTTCTATATTTTCTAAGGGAGCCTTGGAGAAAAATTTTATATTACCGCTTTTGGTAAAATATTTCTCCTGCGCTTGCAAAGCAACTGTTGCAAGGAACAGTGCTGCTGTAAAAAGCACTTTTTTCATAATTGTTTTTTATTTTTTTGAATTAATAATACATCGGTTCATTTGTATATCGGAACCAAGAAGCCCCGTTTCATCAGCATTGTAACCTGTTATAATTCCCTTCACTGTAACTTTTTCTCCTGTGTGCAAATTCTGCAATACATTCATGTGCGTGCTATCCAAACTGCATCGCACGGATGATAGAGATGTTTCATCACCCAATACAAGAATGCTGTTATTTTTATCGGTTGCTTCTATAGCTCTTATATTCCCGGAAACTGCAACCACCCGGCCCAGGTATTGTTTGTTTGCTTTAAGTTCATCTTTTGCAAAAGATTCCATTATTGCTTCTGCAGATACTGTAAATTTTGCCTTCACATATATCAGGTCTTTTGCAACACGATTGTATTCTATAAAACCATATACAGCAGCACATGTAGTTATGAAAGCAATAGCAATAAGAATGTTTCTTTTTTTCATATCCATAAATTTAATTGTTGGGGACGCCGGAGTTTATCCAGCACTGAATAGTGTTAATATCTTTCGTTGACAACGGGCCTGTTGGAGGCATCGTTTTGTCAACAAGGGCGCGCTGCTGTATCCTGTCGATTTTTGAAACGATCGGGTCATACGTTTCAAGTATTACGCCACCAGCTGCGGATGCTGAATTATGGCAACCGCTTTTTGCGCAACTTGTTTCAAATATCACGTGCACATCATTTGAAAAGCTTGCCGGGGTAGAGCCACATACGTCAGTTACAGGTGGTGTTATACTTTCTTTTTTGTTTGTACAACTTGCAACTATGGCAAGAAGACTTAATGCATAGTAAAAAAATTCTTTTTTCATGATGTTGAGTGTATTATTTTTTGATTTTCAGCTTTCTTTCAGCCTGTATTGCCTGCGTAACTTCCTCATTCAGGCAAGCATGCAAGCCTGTGATTTCTTATAACCTTCAATTCTATTTTGGCAATTTCTATGGGTTATTCAAAAGCGTGGAATTCAAGGGGCAAGAGAGGAATACTTATCCTGGAGTGTTTTTCATTTCTTGTATTTTACTTGTATTATGCAGAAATCAATATGTATTAATCTGGCAAACACCAAAAAAGATAGAGGGCATTTGAAGAAATTTGTTGCGGGGCTTTTTTGTCATTAGAATAAATCATATTGATTTCATCAGTTTCTTCTGTAAGAGCTGTAACAATTTTTGTTACTGTGTAAACAATTCCGAGGACTAGTAAAATAAATGCCAGTGCAAGTGCTTTCATAATTTTTAATCTGTTATAATTTTTGAATACCGGGCTTTAACTGGCAATTGATAATTTTCCCATCAGTTATTTCAAATGACTTTCCTTTCAGATCACTTACCACTCCTTTAAAAGTGCCGTTTACAATCCCTTTTACCGTATCTATTTGAGTAATGACAAATTCGCCCTCTTTAAAACTATACCTAGTCAGCAAATCAGTATAATCTGGTGCATAACTGCCATAAAAAGACGCTGCAAGACTCCCGTCGCTTGCCAGCCAGTAACTTCCCGCTGTATCCCCGTTTAGGTTTATGTTAATTGTTCGTTTATCAATGTGCATGTTTGATGTAATATTTAATTGTACTTCGTTGCCTGTTTTAAAGCGGGAGATATTCCAGCCTGTTGTTTTTACCTCTTCGCCATTCACTTTGTAGACGATCATGTTATCATGCATTGAAATTTCTCCGTTTTCTTTTCTATTTTCAATGCCAGGTTGCTGATCATTCAGACCTTCTGTTATATCACCGCATGAAGTAAAAATGACTATGCTCATTACAATTATCAGGAAACAATATCTTACCTTTTTCATTTGAAATTTTATGCAAAAGTAGCTGAGCCGTTTTCTACTATACATCGCTAAA
>DATBFI010000311.1:0-4696 GCA_036558585.1 Chitinophagaceae bacterium | reverse complement strand
TAAATGATACAATCCATATCTATTTTATTTCGCCGGAGAACGCTACCTCAAGTGTAAGAAGCCTGTATGTAAAGGGAATTTTTAAAACAGGTATTGAAGAGTTTGATAAATCATTTGCTATAGGCGACCTGCGATTACTGCGCAGGATAAATAGTTGGAAACACAATGAAATCGGGGGCTATGAAGTTTTTCTGAAAGATTACAAACAAATAAACTATATAAATGATCTGCTGTATACAGGCCCTACCCCACTGCCGGGTGCATGGGTAAGCAAATCAATAAAAGAAATTTATCCATTTATTTTTGACTGGCTAAGTATACAGGATGTGAACCGCAATGTAATTTTTATAGTCATGTCTATCATTGCCATCGTTAATCTTGTAACATGTTTATTAATACTTGTGCTGGAGCGGACACGTATGGTGGGCGTCTTAAAAGCCATTGGCAGTGATGACTGGAATATCCAGAAAATATTTTTATACCATGCATCAATCATCTCGGCAAGGGGCATTGGGTTTGGTTTACTTTTTGGCGTTGGCATTGCATTACTGCAACAGTATACAGGATTTATAAAGCTCGATGAAACCGCTTATTATGTTCCAACCGCACCTGTGTGGCTTATCTGGTGGCAGGTATTTGCTGTTTGTGCTGCAGCACTTGTTGTATGCTTTCTTTCGCTATTGCTTCCCTCGCTTTTTGTAAGGACCATTCAGCCGGTAAAGGCAATACAGTTCAGATAAGAGAGTAAGGAATTTACGATTTTGCGATTTCCATCTCACTTTGAAATCGTTGAACGAACAAGTTTGAATTCATCATTCAGCACTCACTCAGCAAATATGATAAAATAATCCCGGTGGCTACTGCTGCATTTAGTGATTCGGCAGTACCTTTTTTCGGAATGGTAACACCGTGCTGTATAAATGGCTGCAAATTTTCCCGAATACCTTTCGATTCATTGCCGATAACAAGCAGCCCTTCTTTAATAGGTTTAACCTGGTAGATATTTGTGCCGTTTAATGATGCGCCATAAACGGGGATGCCAGCTTTGCCCAACCATGTTGCAAGTTCCTTGTACCAAACGTTCACCCGAATTATACTACCCATGGTTGACTGGATTACTTTTGAATTATAAAGATCAGCCGTATCAGTACTGGCAATGATCTGATCGATGTTAAACCAGTCTGCAATTCTTATAATAGTTCCCAGGTTGCCTGGGTCCTGAATGCCGTCAAGCACTAATGTTATTTTGTTTTCTAACAATGGCTCTGTTGCTAATTTCTTTTTTTCAACAACAGCAAGTACATGGTTGGGCGATGGCTGCATGCTGATTTTTTTCAGCTCTTCAGGTTTTAGTTCTATCACATTTTGCCGTTGCTTATGCTCTTCTATCCATTCTTCTGTTGCATAAATTTTTTTTACAACAATATTACTTTGCAATAATTCGTTCACCAGTTTTATGCCTTCCGCAACAAATATTCCTTCCTTGTCTCTTGTTTTTTTCTGGAACAAACTTTGAATATATTTGATTTCATTCTTACTGATCATCTCTATGGGCTTTACTTGTAAAGTGATTAAATACCTATGCTATATTATTGTTCTTTCTTGCATGTTTTTTTCCTGTACAGTTGTAAAAGACGCTCCAAAAGGCAAGCCTTTTGTATATGACAACAAAATAACTATTACGGGTAAGTTAAATAAAGATGAGAAGAAAAAATTAACAACTGAGCTTGTTGGGTATTGGGATGATAGTTTGTTTGCCCGTAAAGTACAACAGTTTGGCGTGCGCTACGTTTTACGGAACCCGCCTGTTTTTGATACAGTTAATCTTACCCGTACAAAAATATTTATGACGGGTTATCTTAATTCACAGGGATATTATACTCCGGTATTTAAAAATATTGATTCAAGTTATTCTTTTGATACGGTAAAGGATCAAATAAGAACAACGATCTCGTTAGTAATAGATCCTGGCAAGACCACTATTATTGATTCATTGGGTTATAATTTCGGGGATAGATTTTTAGATAGCTTTTCTTATGCCCATATTAAAGGCAGTTTTATTAAACCGGGGAAAACACCTTTTTCAAAGCAGGTGATCGCATCTGAACTGGACAGGCTTGTGACCCTTTTCCGGAGAAGAGGATATTTTTTGATGACGCGTGATAATCTTATTGCCGAAGTTGATACAGCCAATATAGCCCTTTTGCAAATTGTATTGGATCCTTTTGAACAGGCGCAACGAATTGCTGAAGCTGCAGAAAGAAGAAGCCAAAATCCCACCTGTATAGTTATAGTTAAAAAAAGAGAAAGTCTTGATTCGTCCTTAGCGCCAAATGATAGTATCTATTTTCAACCCTACCGAGTGAGCAATATTTATTATTACCCTGAAACAGGAAGGTATGATATCCCCGATTCACTTATGAAAGACACGGCTTCGTTTAAGAAATACAAGCAAAATGCCTTCACAATGTTCTATAAAAAAGGCCTGTTTAAATTTCAGCCTCTACGTGAGCATACCTATCAGCGCAGGGGAGCTTTATACAATGAGGATAATTTTTATAAAACATTAAGTAATTTAAACCAGGTAGGTGCATGGGAACGCATAGATTACCGTACTGTTTTGCATAATGACTCCATAGATTTCCATTATTTTCTTACACCTGCAAAAAGAGAAACCATTTCACTAAACCTTGAAGCAAGCCATAGCACAGGAGATATCTTAAGTACTTCCAACCTCATTGGAGTTGCGTTTAACATCAGCTATCTTAACCGTAATTTATGGCGTAGTGCAATTCAGTCAACCACTGCTTTAAGCAACGGGGTTGAATTTACTTTTGAGAAAAATCAGCCTTTCCTGCAAACGGTTCAAAGTTCTATCAATCATACTTTTAGTTTCCCCCGTCTTATTCCGTTTAAATTAAAAAGATCTTATCGATACGACGGCGTGAGAACAAACCTTAATCTTAGCGCCGCATATTATGACAGAAGAGATTTTTACCGGCTTCGTTCATTTGTAAGCAGTTGGGGTTACGAACTGAAACAAAAAAATAAATTGATTCAAATAAAATTTCCAAATGTTGAAATATATTCTTTAGACACTCTCGACCAATTAAGGGAAGCATTTAAAACAAATCCCTTTTTACGAACCTCTTTTAATACAGGCACAGTTGTAGGTGCGCAGGGAAGTGTAACATGGACGTATCCGGGAAAATACAGAGGAGTAACTAACTACATAAGAGTTGGAGCAGATTTGTCCACCAATTTATTTATTAAAAGTTTAGAGGACGAAATTTACCAGTATATAAAATTTCAGACCGAATACAGGAAGCTTATTGCTAATTCAAAAAAAACTGCATGGGCCTTTCGTTTATTTGGTGGTGTAGGTTATAATTATGGAAACAGCAGCAGGTTTGGTAATACGCTTCCTTTTTTTAAACAATTCGTTGCAGGTGGGCCCAACAGTATGCGTGCATGGGGCCTGAGATTATTGGGATTGGGGTCCTCGGTGGTAAGTGATACGGCCGCCGTTTTTCGCGACAGGTATGGTGATATGCAACTGGAGGCAAATGTAGAATTTCGTTATACTCTTGCACAATTCAGCAGTGTAAAAATTGGCAGTGCCGTGTTTACAGATATTGGAAATATTTGGAATGTACATGCGAATCAAGCAGCGCCTAACAGCGAATTTTCTATTAGCCGTTTTGCAACAGATATCGCCATTGGTGTTGGCACAGGCCTGAGATTTGATTTTAGTTATTTTTTGATACGCGTAGACTTTGGGATAAAACTTAAAGATCCTGCCCGTGCCATCGAAAACAATGGATGGTTAAAGCTCTCTGATTTTACATGGAAAAATTACTTGTACAGCGGAAAAAATCCTGCAACAGGAGAATATATCCCCCCAACACGCAATAATTTCGCAGTGCAGTTAGGCATCGGGATGCCATTTTGATCCATATCTTAATTGTTGAATCTGTTCTTCAAACTGGTCTGGTGTAAGTGCATCTTTTAAAAGAAATTTACCAATTCTCGTTCTGCATAAGCTGCTTAAATAAGCGCCGGTTCCCAATGTTCTCCCAAAATCATTAGCCAGGCTTCTTATGTATGTGCCCGTTGAACATACAACTTTAAATTCTACTACAGGCAGGCAAATATTAATTATTTCAAACGAACTAATGATAACAGCCCTTGCTTCTAATATAACTTGTTCTCCTTTTCTCGCCAGTTCATATAAACGCCTGCCCTCTTTTTTTATAGCTGAATGTGCCGGTGGTAATTGCATAATATTACCTGTAAATTGTTTGGTAGCAGCATGAATAACTTCTACAGAAAGGTGGGCAGTTGTTTTAAAATTTTCGGGTACACTTTCAAGATCATAAGTGGGCGTTGTGGCACCCAGTGTAAAGGTCCCCATGTATTCTTTTTCCATGCCCATATATTCATTTATCTTCTTTGTAAACTTGCCCGTGCAAATGATGAGCAGACCTGTAGCTAACGGATCGAGTGTGCCTGCATGTCCTACTTTTGAAACCCGTGTAAGTATTCTCACTTTTTTTACTGCATCAAAAGAAGTCCATTTTAAAGGTTTATTGATAAGAATAAGTTCTCCTTCAAGATAAGTCTGTAATGCCGGATGTACAGGTTTTTGCTTCATGCTTTTTGTACTTCAGCCGCCAAAGTTGGAGTAAAAATTTAT
>DATBFI010000310.1:0-12761 GCA_036558585.1 Chitinophagaceae bacterium | reverse complement strand
GCTAAAGCATTCGCCCCGAACTAATAATAATCATACCATAAATAAAAACAAGATTGATGCAGCACTAATTACACACAACGATACAGGTGAAAAAAGAGAAATTAATTTATTGTCGGAAAATAATATAGCTAAAAGAAATGAAGGGAGTTCTGATAATAGCACATATAGCATGTATAAAAACAACAAACCAAGTTTGTATAAATCATCTAAAGAAAAAAATATTCAAGGCAGCAATGAAGGAAAAGATAATGAACCTGAAATAGAATTTTCTGCCCGGCATCCTTCAAAAAATATTTTGGATCCGTTAGTAAATAATTCTTCTACTCAAATAACGGCTAAGCCGGATGAGAATATTTCTGCAACAGAGAAGGATCAAAGAAAAGCGCTGTTACAAAAAGATTCACTCTCAAAAAACGCCCGGAATGTAAAGACTACTACGATAACAATCAGAGAGCCGATCATAAAGGATCTTTCACTCGAAGTTTACTTTTCTCCTGATATTCCCGTTAGCCAAACTTCTTCAGCCAACACTGCATATTTACAGCATAAGGACAGTACTTCAAAAATGCAATTGTCATATACAGCGGGAGTAAAATTAAGTGCTTTGTTTGGAGAGCATGTTTTAGCTAAAGTAGGATTTCAGTATTCTGAAATAAATGAAAAATTCAATTATACAAATAAAAATGCTGTAAGAACCGTTCCCGTTGTTATCCAAAGATTACTTGCTGATGAAACAGGAGCAATGCACGTGGTTTTTGATACATCAAATCTTATACAGGCAGGTACACAATACAAACTTACTTATAACCATTATAAAAGCATTGATATCCCCATATTGATCGGGTATGAAACGAGCGGTGACCGTTTTAAAGCAGCAATAAATACAGGAATTATCTTAAATATTAAAACAAGTTACAGTGGTGATGTGCTGGATGCCTCTTTAAATCCTATTGACATCGGCTCAAATAGTGTTTATAAAAGTAACACGGGTGCAAGCTTATATTTGGGCTTAAGTCTTGCGGCACGACTCAACAACAGTTTTCATTTATTTACCGAACCTTATATCAGATACCGCTTAAGTAATATGACGGGAACCTATGAGCCTTTCGCACAAAAAATAAATGTTGGAGGATTATCATTTGGTTTAAGATATAATTTAAAAAATAACAGGCAGCATAACTAAAACAATCAGCATCTACTAAACAAATGTTTTATCATGAGTCGTTACTTCCTGGTTATTGCAATTACTGTTGTTTTTATTTCGTGTAAGAAGGAAGCTTCAGATGAGTTTTTGATTGATACAACCAATCCCTTAAATGATACAAGCTGGAGAACAAATATTTCGGCCGATGCCCCTGTGAATAAAATTTTTGAATCGCTTTCAACATCTTCTCAAGCCCGTTCAATTGATGTCAAAACAGACTATACAGTTCGTTTTAATGATTATTTGCAAATAAAATTTCCAGCGAATTCCTGCAAGGGAGAAAGTGGAGAAAATATTTCCGGTACAGTAAAAATTGAAGTAAAATACCTGAGAACCCGGGGAGATATGATCCGCTTTAAAAAATCAACTACAAGCTATGACCGGATATTGGAAAGCGGCGGCGCCTTCAATATTAAAGTCACGCAAAATGGGCGGCCGTTGAAACTCGCACCGGAAAAATTTATAACTATAAGATACCGCAATTCTAAGGTGGATCCCCAAATGAGAATATTTTATGGTGATACAACTGTTAATAACCTTGATAATTTTACATGGGTACCTGCAGCTGATATGCAACGCGTAAATATATGGCGCGATTCAGGAAGCATGAATTACGGTTATGAAATGTTCAGTAAAAAATTCAATTGGATCAACTGCGACAAATTTGCTGACACAACAAAACCACGAACCACAGTTTCAGCAATACTGCCTGTTAATTTCACAAATAATAATACGGCTGTGTACCTTGTATTTAAAGACATGCTAAGCGTTATAAGAATGTACACCAACGTGGCCAATCGTTTATTTTATTTCAATGATATTCCGATCAACACCAATGTTACCATAGTAAGCATTTCTAAAATTGGAGACAATTTTTATTTAGGAACAAAAGAAGCGAGAATAACGAGAAATCAGGTAGTTAAATTATCGCCACAGAAGAAAACAAAAAAAGAGATCGATGATTATATAAACTCGCTTTAGTTGATACCTGTTTACCTGTTCATTGTATAGCAATTTCGCCCGGCTTCTGTACCACTATTTAATTTGCGTCACACTTGTGTACGAAGAATGGAATGGAGCAGAAAGAAAGACGCAAAAGGTCAGGTTACTCCAGGTCGCCTGACCTTTCTATATTTAGATAATTTTTGCTAACAATCTATACCTATACAAAGCATTTATCAAATCTCTCCCTCTTTTACAGGAGAAGAAGGCTGAAAATATTTCCTGGCATTATGATAACAAATATCCTGTATCACTTTACCAATCCAGTCAATATCGTTTGGCAATTCGCCCTGCTCAATTTCTTCGCCAAACAGGTTGCATAATATTCTTCTGAAATACTCGTGACGGGGATAAGATAAAAAGCTTCTTGAATCAGTAAGCATGCCAACAAATTTGCTCAGTAAACCCATATTTGACAGCGTATCGAGCTGATCTGTTATTCCTTCCTTCTGATCGAGAAACCACCAGGCAGAACCCCATTGAATTTTACCTGCAAGAGAACCATCATTAAAATTTCCTATCATCGTTGCCATCATTGCATTATCGGCGGGGTTGAGATTATATAAAATTGTTTTGGCAAGCACATTCTCCGCATCAAGTGTGTCCAGAAATTTGGATAAGCTGTTTGCCGAAATATTATTTCCAATAGAGTCCCAACCGGTATCTGCACCAAGCTGCGACATCATTCGTGAATTATTGTTCCGGAGGGCGCCGATATGATATTGCTGCACCCAACCCTTTGCAAAATTCATTTTGGCGAATTCAAGCAGCATTGCTGATTTAAATTTCAATTGCTCTTTTACATCGAGTGGCATACCTGACCGTATCATTAAAAAAATATCCTGTATTTCCTTAAAAGTAAAGTCTGCTGCATACACTTGTGCCAACCCATGATCTGCGGCGATACAACCTATCGATGCAAAAAAATCATGGCGTTGCTGCAATGCTTCATAATAGCGATCGTAAGAATTGATTGAAATATTTGTAACAGTTTCCAGTTTGTTCACATATGTGTTAAAAGCTTCCATATTTTCAACCTGCATCGCTCTATCAGGCCTGAATGTTGGTAAAACTTTTATCTCAAATTCATCCTGTTCAATTTTTTGATGCCATTCCAGTGTATCTGTCGGGTCATCTGTAGTGCAAATCATTTTTACGTTCATTTTACGCAAGAGGTTACGTACTGAGTATTCTTTTGTTTGCAACATTTCAGAACATTTATCATAAATGCTTTTTGCTGTAGCAGGCGAAAGAATATCGGTCACATTAAAATACCGCTGCAATTCCAGATGCGTCCAGTGGTATAAAGGATTTCGCAAAGTATAGGGAACAGTCGCTGCCCATTGTTCAAATTTTTCGTAATCACTTTTATTACCGGTGCAATAACTTTCATCCATACCGTTAGCCCGCATTGCTCTCCATTTATAATGATCTCCATACAACCATGCCCGGGTGAGATTTTTAAAGCAAATATCTTCTGCAATCTGTTGAGGAGGCAGGTGGTTGTGATAATCTATAACAGGCATTTCTTTGGCAAAATGGTGATAGAGTCTTTCGGCAGTTTTGGTATGCAATAAAAAGTTTTCATCGAGAAAATGTTTCATGCTATCCCTGAAGGGGAGTTTTAAGTATACCTAATTAAATTGTCTTACATTTCCTATCCACTCTTCTGCATGTGTCCTTTTAGGTTTCAAGTTTAAACAAATCTTCTTCTTGCTCTCTTTAGGGGGCCGGGGCAAGTGATCTGTAAATTCCCATTTCCAATCCTCTTAATTCTGCTAATCCTCTCAATCTTCCGATCGCAGAATAACCGGGGTTTGTTTTTTTTCTCAAATCATCAAGCATCTGGTGGCCATGATCGGGGCGCATAGGAAGAGATGTTTTTCTTTGCTCCATTACTTCAAGCAAATTTTTTATAACTGAATACATGTCCACATCTCCTTCAAGATGGTTATCTTCATAAAAGTCTCCCCGCTCATTCCTTCTTGTGCTGCGTAAATGAACAAAGTGAATTCTATCACCAAATTGTTGTACCATCTTTGGCAAATTATTATCCTGGCGCACACCAAATGAGCCAGTACAAAAACACAGGCCATTATTTAGAGAAGGCACCGCATCAAATAACTGCTGTACTTGTTTTGCTGTACAAACAACCCTGGGCAAACCAAGAAGACTGTAGGGTGGATCATCAGGATGAATCGCCATCAGTATACCAACTTCTTCTGCAACAGGGATTATTTGCTGCAAAAAATAAATAAGATGCTGTTGCAATCCCTGTGTGTCAATATTTTGATATTTTTCTAAAGCTTGATGAAAATCATTTAAAGTGAAACTTTCTTCACTTCCCGGTAAGCCGGCAATAATATTTTTTTGTAATTGTTCTATCTCCTCATCCCTCATTGCTTCATATCTTTCTTTTGCATGATTTAGTTCTTCCCATGTATAATCGTGTTCGGCGTTTTTTCTTTGTAAAATAAACATATCAAATGCAACAAACGCGGCGCGTTCAAATCTTAATGCCTTGCTGCCATCGGGCATGGTATAATTAAGATCGGTTCTTGTCCAGTCCAGCACAGGCATGAAATTATAAGTAACAATATTAATTCCGCATGCGGCCAGGTTATAAAGCGTAAGCTTATAATTCTCTATATATTGGTGATAATTTTCTGTTTGTGTTTTAATTGCCTCATGTACCGGAACACTTTCCACAACATCCCATGTTAGTCCAACTGATTCAATCTCTTCTTTCCTTCTCAGAATTTCATCAACGCTCCAAACTTCTCCATTAGGAATATGATGTAATGCTGTAACAACACCACTGCAACCGGCTTGCTTTATATCCCATAAACTCACCGGGTCATTTGGGCCAAACCAACGCATGGTCTGGGTAAAAAGAAAGTGATTATTTGAATTGGTATTACTCATAGCGCTTAAAATAAAACGGAAACCGGTATAAACTTACTGTTTTTTCTTATCTCTTTTTCCAGCCTGAGCCACCCCGGATAATACGGAATTATTTATTATTTTGCCAGTCTTGTCTTTTTATTTCGTATTCAAAGTGCAATAATTTTATGCCGTTCAGATCGAGATTCATTTCACTTATTTTTTTTGCACCTATTTTTAAAATCGCTTTTTGTGACCGTATGTTTGTCGCTCCGATATGAAACCTTACGGATTCAACGTTTTGAAACGCATAATCAAGAAGCAACATTTTCATCGCTTTGTTGTATTGTCCGCCCCAATATTCTCTGGCAAGAAATGTAAAGCCAATCGCAATCTTAGACCTTAGCGGATCATAGTCATAATAGCGCGTACTTCCAATTAATTTGTTTGTACTTTTCTCAAATACCAGGAATGAACTTTTGGAACTTACAGCTCCGTGAAAGAATAATTGGAAAACTTCCTTTTTATATCTGTCCTTCTGTGGATGTTGCTCCCAGATTAACGGGTCTGAGGCTACCTGGTAAAGTCTTTCAAAATCACTTTCTGTTAATGGCGTGATTTTGATCAAATCATTTTCCAATGTTCCCGGCTGTAAGTTAAAAACAGAATTTGCCATGTTATTAATTGCAGTTTGCAGTTAGCTAAATTAAATCGGGCCAGTAATCTTTTCAACAACTGCATAAATCATCATTAAACCAAATCATGGATTAATGACACTCCATTTTTATACTCTCGTGATCTCTGCACCCAATTTTCTTAGCCTCCCGTCAATATATTGATAACCCCTGTCGATCTGTTCAATATTTTGAATCGTGCTTTTGCCTTCGGCGCTTAATGCAGCAATAAGTAAAGCTTGTCCTGCACGTATGTCCGGGCTTGACATCACAATACCACGTAATGGCTGTTTGCGTGCCAGGCCGATTACTGTTGCACGATGCGGATCACACAAAATTATTTGCGCACCCATATCAATCAGCTTATCAACAAAGAACAAGCGACTCTCGAACATTTTTTGATGAATCAATACACTCCCTACAGCCTGCGTAGCTACAACTAAAATAATGCTTAACAAATCAGGTGTAAAGCCCGGCCAGGGATGATCAGACACGGTTAAAATGCCGCCATCTAAATACGTATTTATTTCATAAGTATTTTGCTGGGGAATATAAATATCATCACCGTGCAGTTCCATTTGAATCCCCAACTGCTGAAACTTTTCGGGTATAACACCAAGATGTTCAATACCTGCATTTTTTATGGTTATTTCACTTTGTGTCATAGCAGCCATGCCGATAAAACTGCCTACTTCAATCATATCTGGCAACATGCGATGTTCGGTTCCTGTTAAGTAATCAACACCCTCTATCCTTAATAAATTGCTGCCCACACCACTTATTTTCCCGCCCATTCTGTTAAGCATGTTGCACAACTGTTGCAGGTAAGGTTCGCAGGCCGCATTGTAAATTGTTGTTGTTCCTTTGGCCATTACGGCAGCCATTACAATGTTTGCGGTACCGGTTACAGAAGGCTCATCCAGCAACATGTAAGTACCTTTTAGATCAGGAGCAATTAACTGGAAAAAATTATTTTCATTGTTATATTCGAATCTTGCGCCTAGCTTTTCAAATCCAACAATATGTGTATCGAGTCTTCTTCTGCCAATTTTATCACCGCCTGGTTTTGGAATATAGGCCTTCTTAAAACGTGCCAGCATGGGCCCGGCAATCATAACAGAACCGCGGAGTTTTCCGCTTTTTTTTCTGAACGTTTCTGATGCGAGATAATCAATATTCACATTATCAGCCTGGAAAATACAGGTATCCCTCGAGGGCCTCTCCACCTTTACATTTAACTCCATCAACAGTTCAATAAGCAGGTTCACATCAAGAATATCGGGAATATTTGTGACCGTTACTTTGTCTGGCGTAAGTAAAACTGCAGAGATTATTTGCAACGCCTCATTTTTTGCTCCCTGCGGAACAATTTCTCCGCGCAATTTTTTTCCGCCTTTTACTTCAAATGATGACATATTGATCAAATTGAAACGTTGATTGGTGATAAGTTAAACAGTTGGCGAAAATATAAAAGCTGTGAGAGATTTTGTTATAATGTTTTAGAGGATTACAAAATCAGTAATTGATAAATCTACAATCCGAAATCCGCAATCTGCAACCGCTTCCCTACTTTTGCAGCTTTAAACTTTTACCAATGAACAAAGGTCCTGTTTCACAATTCATACTGCATCATTATCGCCATTTTAATGCCGCGGCATTGGTTGATGCAGCCAAAGGTTATGAAAAACATTTGAATGAAGCTGGTAAAATGATGGTGACATTAGCCGGAGCAATGAGCACGGCTGAATTAGGTATTTCACTGGCCGAAATGATACGGCAGGATAAAGTGCATATTATTAGCTGCACAGGCGCTAATCTTGAAGAAGATATTATGAATCTCGTTGCACATAGTCATTATAAACGTGTGCCAAATTACCGTGATCTTAGCCCCCAGGAAGAATGGGACCTGTTAGAGAATCATTATAACCGTGTAACGGATACCTGTATTCCTGAAGAAGAAGCTTTTAGAAGGATGCAAAAGCATATTTATGCCGCCTGGAAAGAAGCAGAGGAAAAAGGCGAACGTTATTTTCCTCATGAATACATGTATAAGATGTTGCTGAGTGGTGTACTGGAACAATATTATGAAATTGACGCAAAAGACAGTTGGATGGTTGCCGCCGCCAAAAAAAATTTACCAATTGTCGTTGGTGGTTGGGAGGATAGTACAATGGGTAACATCTTCGCAAGTTATGTTATCAAGAGCCAGTTAAAAGCGAGTACGATGAAAAGCGGTATTGAGTACATGGTGTGGCTCGCGGACTGGTATCGCAATAACAGTAGTGGCAAGGGTGTTGGCTTTTTCCAGATCGGTGGCGGCATTGCCGGTGATTTTCCTATTTGCGTAGTGCCGATGATGTACCAGGATCTTGAATGGCACGATGTTCCATTCTGGAGTTATTTCTGCCAGATTAGTGACTCCACTACATCATTTGGTTCCTACAGCGGGGCAGTGCCTAATGAAAAAATTACATGGGGAAAGCTTGGTATTGACACACCAAAATATATTGTAGAGAGCGATGCGACAATTGTGGCGCCATTAATATTTGCCTATTTGTTGGGTTGGTAGGAAATTAATCCGGGATTTTAAAATCCTAAAAGTTACTTTGGATTTTTGTGAGTCAAACCGCAGTCGCTAAAAGCGGATGCCGGTTGTGTCAGCATCTGCCTTTGCCGGCAGGCAGACTCGTCAACGTTTATATCCTGATTGAACAAATTTAGTTTCTATACTTTTTTTGAATCAATTTGCAACCATAATAGTTTCCTCTTTCATTTTTTTGAAAGGACTGACTGTTATTTTACTGCACAGACAACAGGCGTGAGGATATTAGTAAGTTAAGCTGTACTTTCAGTCTTATAGTAGCCTCACATCATTGAAAAAACATAAATTATCTGTATTTTTTTAATGAGATTATAAACCCGTCACTATATCAAAAAAATTAATTTCGGGAAAATTCATCACCTGTATGACTAACCGTATTGAAGAAATTTATCTTGAAGCAGAGTCGGATATCCGCAACAGCAATTTTCATGATGCCTTTCAAAAATTTGAAAACATTTTATGTGAGGACCCTTTGTTTGCACCCGCTCATAATTCAATCGGATGGATATATAAAACACAATTTGATAACTATGAACTGGCTGAAACTCATTTTATTGCGGCCATGAAATTAGATCCTTTATATCCGCATTCTTATTTTCATTTTGCCTCTATCCTTATTGATCTTGAACGATACAATGAATTGAAAAAACATCTTGATAAATGTTTGAAGGTATCCACAATAGATAAATCATGGGTTTATTATCGCATTGGCATGCTGGAGGAAATTAACGGCCATTACGATAAAGCAATGAGGCAATACAAGAAGGCCATCCTGCACTGCTTTAACAATGACAAAATAAAAACTTACCAGTCTGATATTGAACGCTGCAGAATAAAGACTGAAATTACGAGGGACAATCTTGAAGAGGCTGCTTAAAATTATACAGACAAATGCATGGCCGGGTTATGTGCCCGGCTTTTTTTACTCGCCGGGAATGAATAGCATATTATCCTTCACTTGATGACTCGTACTCACTAAGATTATTTACTTATGTTCACTATCCACACGCCACAGAGAATAATAGCTAAACAGCCAATTTCTGCAAGCGTAATACGTTCATCATAAATGAATCCCCATACAACGGCAATAACAGGTATGCCATATGTTACAAGTGACGAAAACAGAGGACCTTCTTTTTTTACAAGCATATAAAAAAGTACAGAAGCCACTGCTGTTCCTATAATGCCGAGTGTTGCAGCAGCCAATGTAGAAGTAAGATAAGCCTTATCGAATAATGAAAGATCAAAATAACCAGTTGCAATTAATATAAGCAGAGCCGGAACTAACAGGAAGCTAAAAGCCAATGAAGCAATTTGCAAAGATGGCGTATTATGTAAATAACGGCTTACTATGTTTACATTTAGTGCATAGGAAACAGTCGCAATAACTACAAGTAAAGAATAAAATATATCGTTAACATAAATCTTCTCCTTAGTTGCAAAGAGTAACAGAACCAAACCTGTGAACCCGATAACCACACCAATAATTTTTTTTGCGCTCGCTTTGAATTGGAAAAATGAAACCCCAACAATTATTGTGAACAATGGAGTGAGCGAATTTAACATTGCAGCCAGCGAACTATCTATACGCGTTTCCGCTATACAGTATAAATATGCAGGGAAAAAGCTACCAAATAAACCGGAAAAAATTACATAGCTTATTTTACCTTTTTCGATATTTTTAATTGCTTTTGCTGCAAATGGCAATAAAATAACCGCTGCTGTTAAAACACGAACAGTTGCTACCTGGTATGCACTAAGTGCCTGCATTCCTGCCTTCATCAGGATGAATGAACTGCCCCATATAACGGAAAGCAAAATAAATAATAACCACCCTGCAAAACTCTTTGGCAACTTTTTTGATTTTGGCAAAGGTCTTTTTTTAATCGATAAAAGATAACTTTAAATAAGTTCGTGGAGCACGGGCAAAAATCGCATATGAAATACAGCAGCCTGCATTACCTAAAAGTGCATTAAAGAAATAATCAACTTATTTTCTTCTTTTCGCTAAATTGCTTCATTTAAACATTCACTACTAAAACCGATACCATGGGATTTATAAAAGAATTTAAAGAATTTGCCGTAAAAGGCAATGTTGTTGATCTTGCAGTGGGTGTGATTATTGGTGGTGCCTTTGGTAAAATAGTCGATTCGGTGGTCAACGATCTTATAATGCCAATTGTGTCTGCTATTATCGGGAAGCCCGATTTCAGCAATCTGTATTTAGTGTTAAAAGGTAATGTGCCACCGGGGACAGCATTAGGTGATGCGAGAAAAATTCCTCAGACGGCAATTTTTGCTTATGGAAATTTTATTACGGTTTTGATCAATTTTCTGCTGCTTGCCTTTATTATATTCCTAATGGTAAAAGCCATTAATACCTTGCGCAGAAAACATGAAGAATCCAAGGCTGCGCCGGCTGCCCCTTCTGCAACAGAACAACTGCTTATGGAAATCCGCGATGAGCTTAGGAAAAGGCCATAATTATGTGGAATATTTGTGACTGGCCTACTGCTTCAGTTGGATCTTTAATTATATTTTTGAACGAACTAAACAGGTACGAAGTATGAGTGTATAAAGCTCTGCTTCGTACTTTTCCTGATTAATAAAAATTAAAACGTGAACGCTACGGGTTACCATATAAAACTTCCCCAGTTTGAAGGGCCATTTGATTTGTTACTATTTTTTATTGAAAGGGACGAACTGGATATTTACAATATTCCAATAGCAAAAATCATAAAAGATTTTCTCGAATATATACATACCCAGGAGCAATTGAACATAGAGCTTAGCAGTGAGTTCATTCTCTTTATATCAACACTTATGCGTATTAAGGCAAAAATGTTGTTACCGAGAAAGGAACTGGATGCACAGGGGAATGAAATTGATCCGCGTCAGGAATTGGTTGATAAAATTCTTGAATACAAACGTTTCAAAGAGGCGGCTACCAGAATGGCTGAAATGGAAGCTTTGCGCATGCTGATGCTTAAACGCGGTAACCTGCAGAAAGAACTTATACAGATAGGTGAGGAAGCCGCAGAGGGTACCGAGATACAAACCGTCACACTGTTTAAATTGATGAAAGCGTTTGAACGTGTGATGCAGCGCATGCATGACCGCAACAATAAGCCCGTACATACCGTTATTCGCTATAATTATACCATGGAAAACAGCCGCGAAATGATGTTAGAGGTGGTATTGAAGGAAAAAACGGTCCCCTTTGAAAAAATTTTTCAAATATGTGAAAACAGGATACACGCTATCTTTCTTTTTCTTTCACTGCTCGAATTGGTACAGCAGCGTTATATGAGCCTCACTACAGGGGTGGGAAAAAATAATTTTATCATTGAGTGGAATGAAAACCGGGAAGAAGAAATAGGGGCTGATGTAACTATATAAATTTAATGTCTTGTTTACCTACAACCATCAAAAAGATTTCCTGTTCCGATCCATACTACATGCAGGGTAATAAGAACTGCCCGCTAACAAGCTTCATAATATTTTTGCAGTTTGTCCACAAAAAACTTGCAAATTATAACCGCCGTATGTTTATCAATGACTGGTAAATTGTTTCCTGTATTGCACCGCGCACATTAAGCTGGCTAAGTTTTAAATTAGCGCCACCATCCGGGCAAACACGATTCGATAAAAAAATATAAACAATATTCCATGCCGGATCAACCCAAACACAGGTGCCGGTAAAACCTGTGTGACCGTACATTGCAGGTGATGCACTGACGGTCGGGTAAGGTTCCTTACGCATAACATTGTCTTTTTCCGGTTTATCAAAGCCAAGTCCGCGGCGGCTTATATCACTATGATAAGAAGTGAAGAACCTTATTGTTTCTCTTTTAAGATAGTGGTTTCCATTTAATTCGCCTCCATTTAGCAACATCTGGTATAGTTTGGCAAGATCAACCGCATTACTGAATAAGCCAGCGTGCCCGGCCACACCGCCAAACATAGCCGCACCAGGATCATGTACATCACCACGCAATAATTGAAGCCGGAAAATTTGTTCACGCTCTGTAGGTGCGATTGTATTTAATTCAAGAGCCAGCCTTGGTTTGAAAGTAGTAGTTCTCATTTGCAACGGTATGTAAAAGCTGTCCTTCACATAAGTATCCAATGTTTTGCCCGTAAGCTGCTCGACAATTTTGCCCATGAAAATAAAATCATTATCACTATATACATATTTGTCCGGGGGCCCTAACGGGCTTTGCAATATGCGCGTATACATGGTGTCGATCCAGTCTTTGCGCATATACATACTATCGGCAACACGAATGCTGAATGTATCATCGGGAGCAGGTTTATAGAATCCCGGTTTTGGTTTCCCCGTTAGTGTATCGATGGTCTCTTTATAAAAAGGAATAAACGCAACCAGGCCAGCCTG
>DATBFI010000309.1:0-4252 GCA_036558585.1 Chitinophagaceae bacterium | reverse complement strand
CATAGAAATGTTCGTACTAAACACACAACGTCATCCGAAAAGCCCTAATGTTTGGGATAGTCTTGGAGAGGGTTATGCTATAAAAGGGGATAAGAAAAATGCGATCATCAATTTTAAAAAATCATTGAGTCTTGATCCACCACCTAATGTAAAAGCTAATTCAGAAAAATACCTCAAACAATTAGGCGCTGATTAAAGAATAGCATATTGCGCCCGAAAAATTTTTGAACATTCCTGCAATACTTATGCAGGCGAATAATCCGTATGCCACAGGTAAACAACATCTTTTTTTAAATAAACCATAGGTTAATTTAATCTCTTTTTTATCACTGGTATTGCAGAATGTTTTTAATTTGGTCAATCAATCCAAACTGACTACAATTGAAAGACGAATCTTCTGTACTTGAAACAACAGACAATGAAAAAAAAGCAATTTTACTCCAGGCTTTTTTCAACAGCACTCAGCAATACCAGGTTTTATTAAACAAACGATTGGAAATTGTTGACTTTAACGACTGCGCATTAACTTTTCACCAAATGAACCATAAGGCTCATCTGGAAAAAGGGAAAAATATTCTTTGCTACATCAACACATCATTAGCCAAAGATTTCAAGATCCAATGTAATAAGGCATTGAATAGTGAGCCGGTCGAATATGAGCATTTCGTTAATGGAGGCTGGTTTATTTTTACCATAGCACCATTATACAACCTGGATAATGAAATTGCAGGCCTGTCAATTGTTGGTAGCAATATCAACAATCAGAAAAAAACCGCAAGAATTATTCGACGGCAATCCGAGTTTTTGTCAAATGTTGCACAATTTCAATCCCACCAGTTACGGCATCCTGTATCAATTATTTTAGGCTTTGTGAACTTAATGAAAGAAGAGGAGGATTATAATTTGAAAATGGAATATCTGCATGCGCTTGAAACAGCCACAAAACAACTCGATGAAATTATCAGGGCGATCGTAAATGAGATCAGGGCTGTATCGTAGCTTCTTTAAAAATTTACATCACCATCGTTTTCAACTATCAGGACAATAGAATTCACATCAGATAACATTCAGCATTTTTTGAGTAGCCTGAATTGCAGATACAGTTTGGTCACTATCCAATCCGCGTGTTTTAAATTCTCTACCGTTGAACATCCAGGTAATGATCGTTTCACACAGCGCATCCGTTTTACCGCCCGGGGGAATGCGAACAGCATAATCAAGCAATAAAGGCAGCTCCAATTTTTTTTGACTGTACACCTTTTTCAACGCATTCATAAAAGCATCATATTGACCGTCACCCTGAGCATGCTCCTCAAAGACTTCGCTGTTAATACGGATTCTCAAAGTGGCGGACGGCCGCAGGTTCTTTGAATGGGTAAGCACATAATTTTCTATCTGCACTTTTTCCTCAATTGTATTGCTGTTGAGTACATCTGAAATAATATAAGGCAAATCAGCCTGTGTAACTGACTCCTTGCGATCACCAAGTTCAATAATGCGTTGCGTTACTTTCTTCAGATCTTCATCTGAAAGCTTAATACCAAGTTGTTGTAAATTATTTTCAATGTTTGCCTTGCCGCTCGTTTTGCCCAGTGCATATTTACGCTGACGACCAAAGCGCTCCGGCATAAGATCATTATGGTATAAATTATTTTTTTTGTCACCATCTGCATGCACGCCAGCTGTTTGAGTGAACACGTTTTCGCCAACAACAGGTTTATTGGCAGGTATTCTGAACCCTGTAAATGTTTCAACGAGTTTGCTCACCGAGTAGAGCGATTTTTCAACAACAGATGTTCTTGCATTTTTTACATAATCATTCAACACGGCAATCGCACTTGCAAGCGGTGCATTGCCTGCACGTTCTCCCATGCCATTGATAGTAACATGTAAGCCGTGTACTCCTGCGTTTACTGCCTCAAGTACATTTGATATGCTCAGATCATAATCGTTGTGTGCATGAAAATCGAAGTGTATTTGAGGATATCTGCCTACCAATTCTGAAATATACCTGCATGTTTCTCCCGGAGTAAGTATACCTAATGTGTCTGGCAGCAGTATTCGTTTCACAGGCTGATGTTCTAAAAAGTCGAGGTATTGTAACACATAATCTTTTGAGTGGCGCATACCATTGCTCCAGTCTTCAAGGTAAACATTGCACTGGAGCCCTCTTTTATTCGCTAATGCAATTATAGAAGCGACATCTGCAAAATGTTGTAGAGGTGTTTTTTTCAATTGATGCGTTAAATGATTCAATGAGCCTTTTGTAAGAAGGTTCATTACTTTCGCTCCGGTGTGCAGCATCCATTCTACAGAAGTAGAATCATCCACAAAAGTGAGCACTTCTACCTGGTTAATAAAACCATTTTCCTCTGCCCATTCAGTAATTTTTTTAACCGCCTCGAACTCACCTTCCGATACACGTGCAGAAGCAACTTCAATCCTGTCAACTTTTACTTCAGTTAGCAGGAGCTGCGCTATGGTTAATTTTTCAGATGCGGAAAAAGAAACACCACTGGTTTGCTCGCCGTCGCGGAGTGTGGTGTCCATTATTTCAATGTACCGTTGATGCGTACTCATTTTGTTACTTATTCCTCAAGTTTCTCCCGCCGCAAAAGTAAGGGAAACCAACGAGGATGCGTTTTTGTTTTGTTTAATAGCAGGATTAATATAGATGGCTTCAACGGGCTCAGCCCGACAGCCGTAGTTTTATTAAGAAGATGAACTGCAACAGGGCTTTGACATTTTTACTGCATGCTCGGGTAAAATAACATCTGATCTTTCATTATGTCAAAAAGAAAACATATCCTGTGGCTGCTTAATAAAAAATCTTTACATTCAGCAACTTAAGGGTATGAAATAAACATGTGAGATATAGACACTCAGCACTTATATAACCATTGATTCAAAATCATCCTTCAATATGCGCAGAATGCTTTTCTTTTTGCTGTCGGCAATATGCCTGACACAGTGTGATCCTTCACATAAAACGGCAAACAATACCAATAATGAATTCCCTGGTGAACTTGTTCATTTCATTCCTTATAAAAGCAATCCCGTTTTTGCAGGAACAGGATCGGCAACATGGGATAATCAGATACGGGAAAGGGGATGGATACTGAAGGAAGACAACGTCTACCATCTTTGGTACACAGGCTATACCAATATCGACAGCATTAAATATCTTGGCTATGCTACATCACCTGATGGTTTTACATGGACGCGATACAAAGACAATCCAATTCATTCATCAAGTTGGGTGGAAGATATGTGTGTGATCAGATCAGGTGATACCTACTACATGTTTGCTGAGGGCAAAGGTGATACGGCTCATATGCTCACATCAACAGATCGTATCCATTGGACAGAACAGGGTAATCTTGATATCCGCCTCACTACCGGTAATTCTATTTCAAAAGGCCCTTATGGTACACCTGCTGTTTTAAAAGAAGATGGTATATGGTATCTTTTTTATGAGCGGGATGATTCGGGTATTTGGCTTGCTTCATCAAAAGATCTCAAAACATGGACGAATGTGCAGGATGAACCGGTGTTGAAATGTGGCCCTGAACCTTATGATAAATTTGCTGTCGCCATGAACCAGGTGATAAAATATAAGGGGCTTTACTACGGTTATTATCATGCCTCAGCTTTTAAAGACTGGCACGAGTGGTCAACCAATGTCGCTATATCAAAGGATTTAATTCACTGGAAAAAATATGCAAACAATCCCATTGTCGATAGCAATAAATCCAGCGGCATCTTAATAAATGACGGCACACGTTACCGGCTTTATACCATGCATCCTGAAGTGAATGTGTACTTTCCTGCAAATGATAGTGCAGGTAATAAATAAAACATTGTTTTATAAAACGAATTTTCAGGAAAACTTACGAGATGAAAATTGTCAACTCATTATTTGTTGCGTAAACTATTCTATTTTCTTTGGTTGGATGAGATCCCATAAGTTGCCGTAGAGATCTTCAAACACCGCAACAGTTCTATAACTTCTTCTGCAGGTGGCCTTGCAAATTGGATTCCATTTGTCAGCATTGTATTGTAATCTCTCCAAAAATTATCGGTATATAAAAACAAGAAAACGCGTCCGCCGGTTTGATTTCCTACACGACTTTTTTGTTCATCGTTTGCAGCTTTTGCCAACAATAAGCAACATCCTCCGAACCCTTTTGGTGACACGATTACCCAGCGTTTTGTTTCGCTCAACACGGTATCTTCGATAAGAGTGAAATTA
>DATBFI010000308.1:0-4445 GCA_036558585.1 Chitinophagaceae bacterium | reverse complement strand
ATAAGAATTTATTTTGAATTATGCATCGTTTTTCAACATCATGTTCAAATAGCAGGCAATAAATTGGTTCAATTAATATTGTTATTGCAAATAAAAATCCGAAGCTTGTCATGCCGACGAAAGGAGGCATCTACATTATGAAGTGGAACGCAACACAATATTTCGTTTACATAACAACCAACCACACAAAAGTTGTTTTGTATACCGGAGTAACTAATAATCTTGAGCAGAGAATTGTTGAACATTATTTCGACAGAATTGATAAAACGACTTTTACGGGGAAGTATAATGCCTTCTTTGTACTATACTATGAATTGCACCAATATATTGAAAACGCAATTGCACGTGAAAAAGAAATAAAAGGTTGGAGAAGGGAAAAGAAACTAGAGTTAATAAGAACAATAAATCCGAGTCTAAATTTTTTGAATAGTGAATTGTTTGATGAATGGCCTCCAAAAGATAGCATCCACAGGAAGGATATTGAGTGATAGATGCCTCCTGCGTCGGCATGACAAATACAGTGCCCATAAAAATCGATAATCTTTAAATCGATGCTGCCTGCGTTATTCCAAATGTTCACCAAGGTATCTTCCGCCCTTGTTGGTCAGCGACCAACAACGGCATCAAAAGTTCAGGATGTAAAAGAGTGCGACGCAACCACAGCCTCATAATACCACTGCACTTTGGCTCATAAAAAATCTCTCGCAATCTGGTAAATGAAAAATATTTTTACAGATAAAACCGACATTGATGATTTTAATTTTCTTCCCTTGTTAGCTTGTTTAAACAGTTATAGCTTGCTCTCGCAATCATTGAATAAAATTATCTTTGATGCGATCACAAAATCTCCTGTCATACCAAAGTTTATGTAATGAAAAAACTCATCCTTTCAATCTTTATAATTCTATTCGTTTATCAAATTGGTGTATCTCAAACGGAAAATTACGAAGTGTATGCATTGAAATTTGCATCTATGACACATCCTACGCCCGTAACACAATGGGCACAGAATGCACCTCCCAATGACAGTGTAAATATCGATTTCATGATTTGGCTGATCAAAGGGAATAATGGCAGGAATGTTTTAGTGGATGCCGGTTTTTTGAAAGATCTGGAAGACGCAAAGGATTTTGGTTTCATAAATTATACCCAGCCGGATTCAATGCTATTGAGGTTGTCTTTACAGGCGAAAGATATTACTGATATTATTTTAAGTCATCCACATTGGGATCACATCGATGGGGTTGGCCTTTTTCCGAATGCACATATCTGGATGCAAAAAGAAGATTTCAATTATTTTACAGGTACAGCCTGGCAAAAAGACGGTAAACATGGGGGATTTAATAAAAACGATGTACACAAGCTTCTTGATTTGAATCTGGAAGGTAAATTAACTCTTGTAGATGGTGATGATAAGGAAATAATTCCTGGTATTAAAGTATATACAGGTTCGCGGCACACTTTCAACTCACAGTATGTTTTGGTGGAGACGGGTCTCAATAAAGTAATTCTTGCCTCAGACAATATTTGGATCTATTATAATTTAGACCATCTGCAACCACCGCCCTCTTATGGTACATTTGATACAAGCGCCTATATAAAGTCTATGCAAAGAATGAAAACCCTCGTTTCAGATACGAAATATATCATCCCGGGACACGATTCGAAAATATTTTCAATATTCCCTTCAATAGCAGATGGCATAGTTAAGATCAGGTAGTTCTACGCCTGTAAAAGAAATAACGGGTTTGGCATATTGAATCCCGTTGTTCAGCCCTCGTTGGTCGCCTGACCAACAAAAACGAAGCATAATTATCATGTGAGAATAAGAATTCTTATTTTGAATCATGTATCGTTTTCAACATCATGCTCAATTCTTTCCGCCCTTGTTGGTCGCCTGACCAACAAAAACGAAGCATAATTATCATGCGAGAATAAGAATTTTTATTTTGAATCATGTATTGTTTTCAACATCATGCTCAATTTTTCACTGTTACCAATCTTAACTGGTTACATGCTTACGAAATGATTATCATAAACAAATTTTACTTGAAGTATATTAAAACATCGTGTTGATAAAAATGAAGTAACGATTTATGCTTTCGTTATTATGCTTATGCATTTTTTGGCAGGAACGCTTTGCAAATTGATGTAAAAAAAAAGACACGACACCTCGTACACCCTAATATTTATCGCTCATCTCTTTTATAGACATTTGATAAGAATATTTACTGGATTTCGGGCATCATTTGAAATTTCAAAAAATTGGGAATGACGGAGTACTTAAAGTTTTTATTCTATTTATCAAGCTATGGCCGCTATTTAATTTTAGTAGCCAGCTTCCTTTTGCAATGCTTCGATTGCATTAAACAAATAAACAACCGGTGCATTCCAGTTGATAGCAATTTCGTTGGAGGCATAGGAAGCATCCGTATCCGAATACGCAGTTTCAGGTTCCGTATGTTCATAATATGCATGGTCCTGCATGCCGGGATTTGGACCTCCGGCTAACAATCCGGGAACCGGATCTTCTATACCATCGGCTATAGAAGGACGATGGTGTGGACGCATTGCAGGCCCGGAGCCTATGCCTGTAACAAAGGAATAGCCGGTAGCATTTCTTCCCAACAGATAATCCATATTCGTTAAAGCTGCATTTATATACTTTTTATCTTTGGTAATAAGGTAGGCGTTAATCAAAGCAATGCCCTGGTTGGCTGCGTTAGAATTGCTTCCCCAGTTAAATTCTTCCCTGGAGCCTCCCATAACAGTTCCGAATGCACTAGTCGCCATTCGGGGAAGATATGCATCAGCAAAGCGGACCACTTGCTGCGCGAATGACTCTGCCGTACCTCCGGCAAAAGAGGGCAGTGAACTTTTTAAGCGCACCATTGTATAATAGCCAAGCATACGCACATTACCCCATGAAGGCAACTGTGCAGAATCGGCGATGTGTTTAGCGATGGTATCATAATAAACCCTTTTTCCGGTAGTACCTAATAATTCACTGGCTGCCCAAAACCACTCGTCCGTAAAAGTCCGGTCTCCGTAAGCACCTGTGGTAATCTTAGGCTCAAATTTTTTGTTGATTTCGTTTTGATTGTACTCCAGAGATGGATTTTTCTGTGCCCATTGCCAGGCATAGACAGCGGCATTCAATAAGCTGTCGGCCAATCCGGGATATTGCTGACCATATTTTCTAAAAATGCGGCTACCTTGCGCCATTACTGCCGCAAAATCCAATGCAGCAGCGGTTCCCTTTTGCACAACATACCGGGGCAATTTGGTCACACCGGGACGTACCATGGGATCAAAAGCCGCGTTGGTACATTTGTGATACACACCGCCGTCATTCGGATCCTGCATACTCAGCATCCAGCGCATGTTGTACAAGGCTTCATCTAAAACATCCGGAACATTATTACTACTTTCTGGTATGTTGGTATTGAGTTGCGAAAAGTATTCTGGAAAATCTTCATAAGCTGCTAAAAGCGTCCCTGTTGTAATACCGGAATTCACTACATATTTGTTGTAATCACCGGCATCATACCAGCCGCCCGGCGTTGAAATAACCGTACCGGCAGGACGTTTTACACTGGCTGCAGAAGGATGAACCAAGACTGCCGTATCCGGGTGGCCTGCAGGACGATGCCATTTGCCGGCATATTTTTCTTCCAGCGGCACCGAAGAACGGATATAATAAAATCCCTTTAATACAGCCGTAGCAGCCTCTTTATTTGCATCATTACCGATCCGGAACGGATACGAGTTGCCAATGCCTGGCACATAAATTACATATGTTCCGTTTTGCTGAAGAGCGCTAAAATCTGCTATACGTGTTTTGGTAGAAGAATTGGCAGAAGAGCGTACATCACTTAAACTGCTCTTATATACGGTATCGCCAATATCAGCCAGCAACACATAAAAACCAAAATTGGAGCCGGCATATTCATCCGATTTGTAATCACTGGTCACAACTGCCACTTTAGGCGCATTCGTATAATAGCCCGATTGGTTAATCTTTATGATATTTTGAGATGACTGTGCGGAAATCACAGCACTTAATAAAAGAGATCCAGCTGCAGGAAGAACTTGGTAGAATTTCATAATACCGTTAATTAGCAATCTTTAATCAAATATAAATAAGTACGGAAAATTTTGATGCGAGCATTTTAATCCTTCCCGCCCTTGTTGGTCGCCTGACCAACAAAAACGAAGCGAAAGTATCATGTTAGAATAAGAATTCTTATTTTGAATCATGTATCGTTTTCAACATCATGCTCAATTCTTCACTGCTACTAATCTTAACTGGATATATGCTCTACAAAATAATTATCAAACAAATTTTTCCTATTTAAATCACACATCTCAATTGCAACGATTCTTATCTATCTTTATGAACATCATTTTCGAAAACATTTAAAACACGAAAGGATTATGAAAAC
>DATBFI010000307.1:0-3201 GCA_036558585.1 Chitinophagaceae bacterium | reverse complement strand
ATTTTCATATATATTATTTAAAAATTGTGAAATGAATTTCTATGATAGATTATCACCCTAAATTGAGTCTGCAAATCCCGATAAAGCAATGGGCTCTTATTGCTGCAGCAATTTATTTGGCAGACAATGAATATTTGAGATCTGTTTTTATAAAGTTATTTTACGCCATCATTCTGCCGCATAAATTCCACCACATGGCGCGCCTCATCATCTGTGAGGTTTTGATTGGGCATACGTACCAAACATATTTCCAGCATTGCCCGTGCAGAGGGATCCTTTTCAAGCATCACATCCGGGTTAGTAGCGAAATTCATTATCCATACGGGTTCATGACGCTGTGTTACACCTTTCCAACCAGGACCAACTAATTTTTCATCGGTAAGTTTGTGGCAGGATGCGCATTTTACATCATACACTTTTTTGCCGTCAGCAGCCATTGCTGCATCCAAATGTTCTCCTACGTCTACGGTTGTAAATTTTCCTTCCCCTCTCTTCGGATCATAAGAAGAAAGGTCTTGTGATCCAGCCGCAGTTTGCGCAGAGGCTGCTGTTGTATCTGCATTAGATACGTTTTGTGGGTTTTGATTACCACAGGAACAAGCATAAATCACTATGCCTGCCATAGCCAATAGAGGTAGTTTTTTCATAAATTGTCATTTGAATTTACTGCAAAGGTTGGAAACAATTAATATGCTTTTTATGATTTTAATCATAAAAAGCAAAAAAAGTGAATGATAAGAATCATATGCAATGCTAAGTGAAATCAGTTCGATAAGCTGTTATCAAAAATAATTTTGTATCACAAAAAGACTTTAATGAATGGTGCAGAAAGATATTTTACTTAACCAGGGTGGTGTTTTTGAAAAGTATAAAAAAAATGAATGCATTTTTTTTGAAGGCGATATGCCCGCTTTTTACTTTCAGATTTTTGAAGGTTCTGTTCGAATAGTAAATGTAAATGAAGATGGCAGGGAATTTATTCAGGATATATTCAAAAAAGATGAGAGTTTTGGAGAGCCGGCGCTCTTTATAGATGCGTCATATCCTGCAACTGCTATAGCCAATGAACCTACGACACTTATCAAAATACGAAAAAGAAATTTTTTGCGCATTATAAATGAGCATCCCAATGTGCATTTTTCTTTTACCCGTTTGCTGGCGAAGAGATTATATTGGAAAACAGCAATAATAAAAGAAATTGTAGCTGAAAATCCGGAACACCGCTTAACTTCCTATTTAAGGATACTAAAGAAAAACAGTGGGATTGTGAACAAAGAAAAATATAAAGTAGAATTATCAAGACAGCAAATTGCAAATATGACGGGGCTTAGAGTAGAGACTGTTATACGCACTATAAAAAAACTGGAATCCCTTGGCATTGTAACCATAGAAAAAGGGAAAGTATATGTTCTATGATCAAATCTTAATTTTACTATAGAGTTTTTCTTTCTTGCACTTATGAAAAAGAACATTGGAAATATTTTTTTCCACAAATGGATTCGCATATCATTATTCAACTTACTGCTTGTTTCCTTTGTAGGGGTTGTCCTGCGCTATAAGATCGCTTTTTCATTGCCGATAGTCGATCAGAAATATTTATTGAATGCCCATTCCCACTTTGCTTTTTCCGGCTGGATATCCCAGATCCTAATGGCATTGCTTGTTGGCTATCTTAACAGGCAAACAAATCTTTCATATAAAAAATACAAATGGTTATTATATGGAAACCTGGCAACTGCATATGGAATGCTGTTTTCGTTTCCATTCCAGGGATACGGTACCGTCTCCATTATTTTTTCAACATTATCTATTGTTGTTGCTTACATATTTGCTGTTGTGTACTGGAAAGATCTTGATAAGATAAAAGAGAAAAATATCAGTCATAGCTGGTTTAAAGCTGCCTTGCTTTTTAATGCAGTTTCTTCATTAGGCGCGTTTGCTCTTTCCTTTTTAATGGCCAATGATGTTGCAGGCGAGAACTGGTACCTGCTGGCAGTTTATTTCTTTCTCCATTTTCAATATAATGGCTGGTTCTTTTTTGCGTGTATGGGATTATTTTATTCATGGCTTACAGGATATAATATCCAGCTAAAACAAAAGAGGCTTATATTCTGGTTATTTACACCGGCATGTGTGCCCGCCTATTTTCTTTCAGTCTTGTGGTTGCCAATGCCGGTATGGATATATGTGCTTATTGTGTTAGCAGCAATTGCCCAGGTAATCGGATTGATATTGATAATAAAAAGCATTATTCCGCACTTAAAAATATTCAAAGAAATTATTGGAATTGGCAGAGCTCTTGTAAGCCTGTCTGCGGTTGCATTATCTGCCAAATTATTGTTGCAGCTCGGTTCTACCATTCCATCACTTAGTAAACTCGCATTTGGTTTCAGGCCGATTGTTATAGGTTATCTGCATCTTGTACTGCTTGGTGTAATTACCTTGTTTATTATAGGATTTATGGTTATTAACAGTTTTATCAATTTAAATAAGCTATTCAGGTATGGAACTATTGTTTTCGTTTCAGGCATTATAGTAAATGAAGTGTTGCTGATGATGCAGGGAATTATGGGAATGAATTATAAGAGCATTCCTTACATAAGTGAAATGCTGTTAAGTGCCGCCATCATTATGTTTAGTGGTTTATTAATACTTGTGTGGTCGCAAAAAAGTACCCCGGTCCGTGCATAAACATTACACTTTGAGGCAGGTAATGTACCATGCAATCAACGATATTGAATTTTAAACAACAAGTTTTAATTTGCCTGAGCTTTTAAAAAATGCATGACGATCAAACTCATACTCAAATAACGAATGAAAGACAATTTGAAGCATTATTTAATTATGCAACTCTTGGCATTATTGTAACTGACGATGAGGGCAGGATCATCGATTTTAATAAATATGCAGAATCGCAATTTGGATATTCAAAGGAAGAGATAACAGGAAAAACTGTTGAGGTGCTTATCCCGTCTCAATTTCATTCGTCTCATATAAAATATCGCAAGGAATTTTATAAACATCCGGAGCCTCGTCAGATGGGCCATGGGCGGGACTTGTATGCTTTGAAAAAAGATGGCATTCAATTTCCTGTTGAGGTGAGTCTCAGTTATTACGAAATTGATGGAAAGACTTTTGTTATTGCGTTTGTAATTGATATTACAGTAAGAAAAAAAAATGAAATTGTTGTAATCGAACAGA
>DATBFI010000306.1:0-3143 GCA_036558585.1 Chitinophagaceae bacterium | reverse complement strand
ATATAGCACAAGGAGAATTACTATCGCGCCAATACTTATAGTTGCAGGTTTGCTGATAGAAATTTATGCTATTTTCAAAAGACCAAAACAATCGGCATAAACTATAATACTGCTTAACTCTGTGCATGTTCCTTCACCAACTCAACTGATTAAACCAACCAACAACTGAAATCATGTCTACTATTCAAGCCGTGGTGTTAGCCATCATAGAAGGTCTTACAGAGTTTGTTCCCGTTTCATCTACTGGCCACCTTATTATGATAAGCTCATTAATGGGTATCGGGAAAGATGATTTCACACAATTTTTTGAAATAGCCGTCCAAATGGGGGCTATCCTTGCTGTTATTGTGCTGTACTGGAAAAAATTCTTCAGTTTCAAAAGCTGGAAATTTTATTTAAAACTGGGAGTAGCGGTAATACCTATCCTGCTGATAGGTTACAAGTTTGCCGCTCAAATTGATCTCTTATTAATAAGTCCCTCATATACGGCAATGACCTTGCTGGCGGGAGGTTTTTTCCTGTTATTTGTTGATAATATTTTTCGCCGTCCCAAAGTAAAGGATGAAAAGGAAATTACTTTTGGCAATAGCCTGATGATTGGCGTATTTCAATGCATTGCATTAGTCCCTGGTGTAAGCCGCAGCGCCGCTACGATCATTGGGGGCCTGCAGCAAAAATTAACACGGAGTCTTGCTACTGAATTTTCTTTCTTTCTTGCTGTGCCAACAATGATTGCAGCTACCGGTTACAAATTATTGCAAACCCTGAAAGCAGATCCTGCAATTCTTCATAGCCCTGCTAACCTGAAGGTGCTTATAATAGGGAATATTGTTGCATTTGTAGTTGCATTCTTTACCATGAAATTTTTTGTGGATTTTATAAAAAAGCATGGGTTTCGATTTTTTGGCTGGTACAGGATAATTATATCCATGGTGTTCTTTTTAATGATAAAATTGAACCAGATAAGGTAGAGAAGAAAAATCTGTCTCCGAAAAATAAATTAAATGCTTAATTTTCCTGCCTCGCCCAAACAGCGGGGCAGATTTTATTTTAAAACGCAGCCATGCAAACTGCTTCCAGAAAAGTTATCAATGGTTGGGCAATGTACGATTGGGCAAACAGTGCTTATAACCTGGTAATTACTTCAACTATTTTTCCTGCATACTATGACGCGATTACCACAGTAAAAGATAGCTCAGGCAGTATTCTTAGTCATAAGGCTCTATTTTTAGGGATTGAATTTGAAAGCGCGTCATTATACAATTATTCCATTGCGGTTGCCTACCTGGTAATTGCACTTATTTCTCCTATCCTTTCTTCTATTGCCGACTACAAAGGCAATAAAAAATCATTCATGCAATTTTTTTGTTACCTCGGAAGTATTGCCTGTTGTATTTTATTTTGGTTTAAGAAAGAAACACTTGGGATAGGAATTGTGTGTGCCATTCTTGCTGCTATTGGTTACTGTGGAAGCCTTGTGTTTTATAACTCTTATTTACCCGAGGTTGCTGAAGAAGCAGATCGTGACAGGGTTAGCGCGAAGGGATTTGCGTATGGTTATATCGGTAGTGTTCTGCTCCAGGTTATTTGCTTTTTATTTGTTTTAAAGCCCGAACTGTTTGGAATAAAAGATGAAAGTTTTGCGCCGCGCTTATCTTTTTTATTGGTTGGCATTTGGTGGTTAGGTTTTGCACAAATTACATTTGCCCGTTTACCAAAAGGAACTCCTGCTGCTCAAAATAAAGGCAGGAATATTTTAACCAACGGTTTTAATGAATTGCATAAAGTATGGCAACAGGTAAAACTTTTGCCATTATTAAAAAGATATTTGTTTTCATTTTTCTTTTACAGTATGGGTGTCCAAACTGTAATGCTTGCGGCCACTTTATTTGGAAGCCAGGTTTTAGGATTGCCCACGAGTAAACTGATCATTTGCATTTTGCTGATACAAATAATTGCTATAGCCGGAGCATATATAATGGCAAAATTATCTCAGCGTTTTGGGAACATACGTGTGCTGATCTTTGTTGTATTCCTGTGGATCAGCATTTGCATTATTGCTTATTTTATTACAACTGATATCCAGTTTTATTTTGTTGCAGTTCTGGTAGGATTGGTAATGGGTGGAATTCAATCGCTCAGCAGGTCTACTTATGCCAAAATAATGCCTGAAACACATGATACTGCTTCTTTCTTTAGCTTTTACGATGTCACAGAAAAAATTGCCATTGTAATTGGCATGTTTAGCTTTGGATTTATACAGGACATGACCGGCAATATGCGCAATTCAATTATTGGGTTAATTCTTTTTTTTGCATTAGGATTAACGGGCCTGTTCTTCACTTTGCAAAAACAAAAACAATCCGAAAGATCATCTTTTGCACTATGAAATTATACACTATAGATACAGAGCTTTTCAAACTTGACGGCGGTGCCATGTTCGGTGTCGTTCCTAAAAGCATCTGGAACAAGTTAAATCCTGCCGATGAAAAGAATCTTTGTACATGGGCTATGCGCTGCCTGTTGATTGAAGATGACAACAGGCTTATCCTCATTGATAATGGGATTGGCAATAAACAGGACGCAAAATTTTTTAGTTATTATTACTTGCATGGTAATGATACTCTCGACAGTTCGCTTGCAAAGCATGGCTTTCATAAAGATGATATCACAGACGTAATTCTTACCCATCTTCACTTCGATCACTGTGGCGGTAGTGTTGATCGCGTGGGAGATAAACTGGTACCTGCTTTTAAGAATGCTGTTTACTGGAGCAATACGCAACACTGGCACTGGGCTGTACAACCAAATGAAAGAGAGAAAGCGTCATTTCTCAAAGAAAATTTTTTACCGATACAAAACAGCGGCCAGCTTCAATTTATTGCCACGCCCGAAATTACACCCGCACAGATTGACAGCCTCCCGGTGAAAACCTTTAATGATGATATAAGCATTCGATTTGTATCTGGGCATACAGAAATGATGATGCTGCCACAGATATCTTACAAACAAAAAACAATTGTGTACATGGCTGACCTGATGCCCTCTGTTGCACATCTGCCCCTGGCTTATATTATGGCTTATGATATGTTTCCCCTCGAGACCCTGAAGGAGAAAGAATCTTTTCTAAAGGAGGCTTTAGA
>DATBFI010000305.1:0-8101 GCA_036558585.1 Chitinophagaceae bacterium | reverse complement strand
GAAATTTGCTCCTAATTTGTGTAAATCAATATTTACAGTTCCCTTACCTACTTCTTCGTCAGGTGTAAATAAAATTTTGACAGTACCATGTTTTATTTCAGGATGAGTAACAAAATAATTTGCCATATCCATGATGATTGCCACGCCTGCTTTATCGTCCGCTCCTAATAATGTCAAACCACTTGCAGTAATAATATCATGTCCAATATGTTCCTTTAAGTAGGGATAATCTTTTTGACTTATCACCTGCGCTGTATCATCAGGAAGCACTATATCTGTACCATCATAGCTTTCGTGAAGGATGGGTTTTACATTGGTCCCACTGCAATCCGGTGCGGTATCTACATGGCTGCAAAAACAAATCACAGGAGTGTGTTTTCCGGTGTTGGATGGAATAATTGCATATACATAACCAAACTCATCTGTATGTGCATCCGTTAAACCGATTGTCCATAATTCTTCAGCAAGCATGCTGGTCAGGTTCTTTTGCTTTTCAGTTGTAGGGTGCGTATTGCTTTGCGGATCGCTTTGTGTGTCTACCTGTACATAGCGCATAAATCTTTCAGCTACTGTAAACGTATAATTCTTCATCTGCAAAATAGTTTAGCAAAGCAAGGTAAAAGAATAGTTTCAGAAGTTTTGGAGTGCACAATTTAAGTTTGATGTCTAATGTTTCTCATGCTGACACTTACAAAAAGAGTTTAGAAAAACTTCTAAACTCGTTATTGTACTTCCGATATGCTTTAAACTTGTTTAAGGAAGAATGATCAAGGGGCTGCTGCCTTTTATTTCCATCAGTTCGATATCGAATACAAGATCCTTACCAGCTAAGGGATGGTTTGCATCCAGTACCACTACTTCATCCTGTACATCTGTGATCACCACGGGAAATTGTTGGCCGCTGCCATCACTCATTGTTAGTGCCATGCCAATTTCCGGTTTTAAATCAGGCGGAAAGCGGTTAACAGGAAATTCCATAAATCTCTCTTCATCTACTTCACCATAAGCTTCTTCTGCCGGAATATTAATCGTTTTCTTATCGCCTACACTCATACCTACCACACCATTATCAAAGCCAGGGATCACTGAACCGCTGCCCACTTCAAACTCAAGAGGCCGGCGACCTTCGGAAGAATCGAACGTGGTCCCGTCTGTTAATTTGCCATGGTAATGAACTTTTACAGTATCCCCGTTTTTCACTTGCTGCATATAAAAAATTTTTTGGTGATATAATTTTTTTTGTGGTCAGCTTAAATATTGTTTTTCAACTATTTTGCGCAGTGACCGACCATTGGCGGTTGGCACACTTCTACTGAAGAATGACAGAGAGAAAACTAATTTTGACAGCAAGATAACTGTATAATGCTTTGCCGGCAATTATTTTTAGTTAACTTTCGTTCCGTACAATTATACCAAATGGGAAAGACCTTATTACTCCTGATTTTCTTTACAATTCAGTTCTTAATTGCTCAAACAAAAAAGCCAATATTCATTGCTCACACACATTTATCTGCCGTCCTTGAAAAAAATCCACAAACATCAAACCAAATCCTGCCCGGAGCATATCAAACCAAAGAGTACCTGCCTTTACTTCATAAAAAACGTGTGGCAATTTTTGCGAATCAAACTTCTGTTGTTGGTAATACACATCTTGTAGATACCTTAAAAAAACTTGGAGTAAATATTATAAAAATATTTGCGCCTGAACATGGGTTCAGGGGCACGGCAGATGCGGGAGCCAATATTCAAACATACACCGATGAGCAGACCGGCATTCCTGTTCTTTCATTATATGGCAGCAAAGTGAAACCTTCAAAGGAAGACCTTAACGATGTTGACTTGCTTTTATTCGATATACAGGATGTGGGTGTACGTTTCTACACTTATATTTCCTCGCTCCAATATTTTTTGGAAAGCGCCATTGAAAACAATAAACCATTGGTCATTCTTGACCGGCCTAATCCAAATGGTTTTTATGTAGACGGCCCCGTGCTTGATACTTCTTATAAAAGTTTTGTTGGCATGCAACCAATACCGGTAGTATATGGAATGACACTAGGCGAATATGCGACAATGTTGTATGAAGAAAGAATGCTATCGGCAGAGATAAAAAATTTTTTGCCCCCAAAATCAGGAAATAAAATACCCGGAGGGCATGGAAGTCCTGTTACTGTTATTTTATGTAAAAATTACACTCATAAAAGCAGGTATGTTCTTCCCGTTAATCCTTCTCCCAATCTCCCTGATATGGGTTCGATATACTGGTACCCATCGACCTGTTTTTTTGAAGGAACAGTAATTACGGAAGGCCGCGGCACTGATCATCCTTTTCAAATTTTTGGTCATCCAAAATTGCCTGACACATTATATGGTTTTACGCCACATAGCAAGCCCGGTGCCTCTGAACCAAAATTAAAAGACCAGTTATGTTATGGGTGGAATCTTTATGGTACCAACAGTACCGGAACAAATACCCAAATACAATTAAAATGGTTATTGCGGGCTTATCAACTTTTTCCCGATAAAGAAAATTTCTTTCTTCAACCAAAGAAATCAAATCCAAAACCGCAGGATTACTTTTTCAATAAACTTGCAGGAAGCAATGAATTAATGCAGCAGGTAATTGATGGTAAAACGGAAGAAGAAATTCGTAACAGCTGGCAGCAAAAACTTGATGCATTTAAAAAGGTAAGGGAAAAATATTTATTGTATCCGGATTTTTAAATACAAAGGCAGCATTATATTTAAAAATCTGTCTTACTCATTAATGAGAACAAACTAAACAAAAGCAACGGCTAATGTATTGGACACAATTGATGAAGCTCTTTTTATGCCATGCGATCTTTTGCATGGCTTTTGTTTTGTTTAGCACGAATGCATCCTCTCAGCGAATTAAATACACTGGTCAAATAATTGACTACGATACACATAAACCGATACAGGGCATTACAATTCAGATTCAAGGCAAAAAATATAGCGCCATCACCGACAGCGCAGGCAGGTTCTCTCTTATACTCCCTATTGACAGTTATACACTAACCATAACGGCAGTTGGTTATGTAAAACTGTTATACCCAATTTATATCCTCGATAAAACTTTTGAAGTGATCTATCTCAAACGCGCACCGCCAAATGAATTGCAGGAAGTAACGGTGGAGACGATCAAAAGAGACGCAGCAATAAAAGATCTGCAAATGAGTAATATTCACATTAGTCCATCACAATTAAAAAAGTCACCGTTGTTATTCGGTGAAGCGGATATCCTGCGTGCTCTAACACTTCAACCAGGTATTATTACAGGCGGTGAAACAGTAAGCAGCTATTATGTGAGGGGTGGCGATGCCGATCAAAATCTCATCCTGCTTGATGGCGCTCCAATATTTAATATAGCGCACTTACTGGGTTTTTATTCGGGCATAAATGCAGATGCTGTGCAGGATATTAATTTTTACAAAGCCGGCATACCTGCACAATATGGCAGCAGGCTTTCTTCTATAATGTTATTAAATGCAAAAACAGGCAATCCCGATTCGCTACGATTTAATGTCGGCGCGGGTTTAGTAAGTAGTCACTTTTTAATAAACGGGCCAATTATAAAAAAGAAGTTAACTGTAATGGCCAGCACACGTATTGCTTATCCAAAACTAATGATGAATTTGTTTCCCGGTGATGTTGCAAAAAGTGATGCTTTTTATTATGATGATATTGTTAAGTTATCTTACATCCCAAACGGCAACAACCGTGTCAATTTTACTTTTTATAACAGTTACGATAAATACAAATTTCCCGGTGATACGTCATATAAATGGAAGAATTATGTTGGTTCGCTCAATTGGAGAAGCACTATTAGCCAAAAATTTTCTTTCAATCTGTCAGGTAATTTCAGTAAGTATTATTCTTACATTAACGGCCTTGATAAAACCTATGCTTATGTACTTGGCTCTTCCATTCAGCAAAAAGAGGCGAGAGCTGCCTTCAATTTTAATATTGCTGATGGGCAAAAGATAATATTTGGAGGTGGCATAGTTCATTATACGATCGAGCCGGGAGAACTGAACCCTGCCAGTGACAGCTCATCAATCGCATATAAAAAAATTGATGCTGAAAATGCAAATGAATTGTCCGCTTTTATAAGCTCAGAAAATAGGATCACAAAATTTTTAGAGCTGCAAATAGGAGCAAGGTTTACTCAATACAATTATCTGGGACCACGGCAAGTTTTTAGTTATACTGCAAACGAGCCAAAAACAATAGAATCCATAACGGATACTATAGTATACGGAAAGAATCAAACAATTAAAAGTTATAATGGAATCGAACCCCGATTATTACTCCTGCTTCTGCTCAACAAATCAACCTCAATAAAATTATCCTACAACAGAACGCAGCAGTACCTCCATTTAATTACAAACACAACTTCTGTAACGCCCGTTGACTATTGGAAGCTTAGCGATGAATATATAAAACCTGAAACTGCTGATCAATATGCGATTGGCCTGTTTAAAAATTTTAGTGATAATATTTTTGAAACCTCTGTCGAAGGGTACTACAAAAACATTCAAAATTCGGTGGAATATAAAAATGGCGCTAATCTCGCTTTAAATCCTGCACTGGAAACTCAGCTGCTTCCTGCAAAAGGGTATGCTTATGGTGTTGAGCTAAGCATAAAGAAAAACAAGGGTATATTAACAGGAATGGGTTCATACACCTTTTCCAGAACTTTTACAAAAGTGCTTACGTCCTTTACAAGGGAACTTGTAAATGAAGGAGAATATTTTCCCGGCAATGTTGACAGGCCGCATAATCTTGTTCTGTCTGGTACCGTTTCTCTTGGCAAAGGCTGGCAGTTCTCTTCCAATTTTGTTTATACGAGCGGAAGACCGGCCACTTATCCCGATGGGTCATACATTATCAACGGATCTATTATAACAAATTATTCTGTACGGAATGAAGACCGCCTGCCTGCTTATCATCGACTTGACGTCTCCTTTTCTTATGATTCACGTCGCTATCCTCAACAAAGAAGATATAGCATTCTCAACTTTTCATTTTACAATGTGTACATGCATAAGAATGTATATTCCGTTTATTTTAAAAGAAACGGTTCGCAAATACAAGCGTACCAATTATCTGTTATCGGAACAATTGTTCCGTCTATCTCATGGAACTATAATTTCTGATCATGCGTTTAAGTTTTGTTCTCGTTACATCGATAATATTGATTGGCTGTATCAAACAGGTGAAGCTTGATTACAGGCAGGTAGAACCTTCATTAGTAGTGCAAGGTTTATTGCTGACTGATTCAACTCCCTGTAAAATAATTTTATCCTATTCCGGTTTATTCAATGAAAACGGGGCACAGGTACAAAATTTTATCGATGATGCTACTGTGTATCTTAAAGATGACGATTCTAATGACAGCACTCAGCTCACACTTGTGCAAAGCGGAACTTATGTGTCGACGGACGGTGTTATTGCATCAGCAGGAAAAAGCTATTCAATAAGTATTTTATTGTCCAATGGAGAAAGATATGCTTCACTTCCGGAAAAAGTTGTTGCTGTCCCGGAAAATTTTCAAATAGATTCAATTGGTGTAAGTGTGCCTCCTGGTCTTCCTGATTTATATGGCGCAGATGTTAAAATAAAGATGCAGGACCCCGCTAATGAAACAAATTATTATCGTTGGATAACTACAGATTATGTTCCAAGAAAAGCAACCGGGATACCTTGCGGTGCTTCTCTTTGTAACCAGTATTGTTACCAGTTATACCAGGATAATACAATCAGAATTTTGTCTGATGCGGCTGTAAATGGTAAGGAAATAAGAGATCAATCTGTTATCATTTCTCCTTATTATTATTACGGCAAACATTTTATTGAAATCAAACAATTGTCTTTAACAAGGCAGGCATACGAATTTTGGAAACTATACCAGGAACAAACTACGCGAACAGGTACTATTCTGGATCCTTTGCCCTCTTCATTACAGGGAAATATTTATAGTGTTGATGATCCGAATAGGTTGGCACTTGGTTTTTTTGAGGCTTCAGATGTAGTTTCCAAAAAAATAACACTTGCACCAATATTTATAGATGCCTATTACACGTTGGCATATGTTTCGAGATATATTTACCCTGATTTGGGCAATTGTTGGGATGTATATCCGAATGCTATTCAAGATGCTCCGGCAGGCTGGGAAAATATACCGCAAATGATATACTACGTGTATTAAGAAACTTCCTGATTTACCAATAATATGCATATCATCAGCCGCAGTTATTAGTACGAACGCTGTCTTAATCGTCTTAGCCTGCCAACCACAAAATGCTAACGTCTTACTTTTGCGACATGCAAGATACTCCCCATTCATCACTCACTCACAATTCACGATTGACGATTCACGATCTTAAAATTGTTTTCATGGGCACTCCTGAGTTTGCCGTCGCTTCTCTTGACGCCCTGGTAGATGCCGGATTTAATATAACCGGTGTGATTACCGCGCCGGATAAACCAGCCGGGCGCGGCATGAAGCTTAGTGAGAGTGCTGTAAAAAAATATGCACTGGAAAGAGATTTAAAAATTTTGCAACCTGAAAAATTAAAGAACCCTGCTTTCCTTGAGGAATTAAGATCATTGCAGGCAGATGTACAGGTGGTTGTTGCGTTCCGAATGTTACCCGAAGTAGTATGGAGTATACCGCCCCTTGGTACTATTAATGTTCATGCATCATTGTTACCTCAATATCGCGGTGCTGCGCCAATTAACTGGGCGATCATCAATGGTGAAAAAGAAACCGGTGTAACTACTTTTAAACTGCAGCATGAGATCGATACCGGTAATATTTTATTACAGGAAAAAATAAAAATCGGTGAGGATGAAACAGCAGGTGAATTGCATGACAGAATGAAAATTATTGGAGCAGGTCTTTTGGTAAGAACAATAAAGGAATTAGCTGACAGTACGATAAGAGAAATTAGCCAATCGGAAATCCCAAATCCAAAATCAGAAATCTTGCGCCATGCTCCTAAAATATTTACCGAAACCTGCAAAATTGACTGGACTAAAACAATTGATGAGATTCATAATTTGATACGAGGTCTCTCGCCTTACCCTGTGGCGTTTACTTATCTCAATAACAAAATGCTGAAGATTTATCGCAGTAAGAAAGAAATATCACTCAATGCATTTGATAACGGAAGTGTGCATACTGATAGAAAAACATTTTTAAAATTTGCATGCAGCAACGGTTTCATTCATGCTATTGATGTGCAGCTGGAAAGCAAGAAACGAATGGACATAGAAAATTTCTTAAGAGGGTACAAAGTGTAAAAATTCACGATTTTATTAATGGTTATTGATCGCGCCCATTTACCGGCCTGGGTAGCCTACTGATATTGAACGGTTAAACGAAACTTTTGATCAGTAATTCCCAAAACAGAAGCAGCTGCATCGCTGATGCGAAAAGTTAAACCCTGATTCAGTTTAATATCTTCTGACTTCCATAATACCTTTGCATATATGCTTTTGCCACTTAATGAGGTTACCCTTACAATCGAACCAGAAGGCGCTTCATTCGTAAGTATATAGTATTTTTTATCGTTCCAGCCGCTACTCGTTTTGAAGGTCATCGCATCGCCACTGATATGTTTCAAATTATTGTTTTCTGAAAAATCTTTAGCGAAATAACCGTTGCCTGCATCTTTTGAAGATGTTTCCCCCACAGGTATTGGATTTGCGGGCATTACATCAATATTTACACTTTTAGCAATCAGTTGTTTTGATGTGTCAGCATTTTCTTTTTCATTTTTAACAGTATCGACAGTATTTTTCGTTTTACCAGTTTCCTGCTCATTACCTTGTGATGCTTCTTTTTTTGCAGCAAGTGCTGTTGCACCTTCACTGCTAACCACTAATTGCTGACCGAAATGTATATTTTCATTGGTGAGATGATTCCACTCCCTTAATTGATCAACTGTAACACCAAATTTTTTACTAAGGCCATAAAGTGTTTCGCCATGCAAAACATAATGAATTGCAACGTTTGAGTCTGTGGCAGGTACAGGAGCGGTTTTGGCAACAGAGGACCTTTCTGTTTTAGTGT
>DATBFI010000304.1:0-3855 GCA_036558585.1 Chitinophagaceae bacterium | reverse complement strand
TTCTGCGTACAACTGTTTTCAGGCAACTGCTGGATAAACTTGCTGCAACTGACATTGATTTGGTAATACTATCATAATCATAAAATGACATTAAGAGCGAAATTAACACTTGGTATTTCCTTTTTGTTCATGATCATACTTGCTTTTGGTATTCTCTGTATTTACTATATCAATCGTTTAAGTAATGATGCACAAAATGTGCTGAAGAATAATCATGAATCATTGGTGTACTGCAATAATATGCTGAAGGCGCTCGAAGATATCCCCCTCAAACAGAGCGCAATAAATTCTTTTGAAGATAATCTTAAAAAACAGGAGATCAATCTTACTGAAGTTGGTGAAAGGGAAGCTACACAGGACCTGCGTAAAAATTTTGGTGAGCTATTGGCAAACCCTGCTGATTCATCAAACTACCAGCAAATAAGACAAAGTATACAACTTATAAACGATCTGAACCAGCAGGCCATACTGCGTAAAAATGCAATTGCGCAACAAACTGCGAGTGATGCCAACCTGTGGCTTAGTGTTATTTTTGCAATACTTGTATTGATTGCATTTACCTTAGTAGTAAATTTTCCTGCTATTATTTCTAACCCTGTTCGTGCTTTATCCGAAGGCATCAGCGCCATAGCAAATAAAGACTATAAAAAAAGAATTCATTTAAAACAGAATGATGAGTTTGGTGACCTTGCCAATGCATTTAATATAATGGCCGAAAAACTAGATGAGTATGAGCACAGCAATATTGCACAGATCAAGTTCGAGAAAAGTCGCATTGAAGCAATTATTAATCAAATGAGCGACGGGATTATCGGGTTTGATGCAAAAAAACATATCCTGTTCATTAATAAAGTGGCGGAAAATCTTTTGGGCATAAAAGAGATACAAATCAGCGGCAGGTATGCACCTGATGTTGCTTTAAAAAATGATCTAATGAGAACTTTATTGCAAAATGGGGAAAGCAAACATGAATTAAAAATATATGCAGATAACAAAGAAAGTTATTTTAACAAAGATGTTGTAACAGTGATCAACAATGAACAGGTTGTTGGAGAAGTAATCGTGTTAAGAAATATTACTTTATTTCATGAATTGAATGAGGCAAAGACAAATTTTATTGCAACCGTTTCGCATGAACTGAAAACGCCTCTCTCTTCCATAAAAATGAGTGCGCAGCTTTTGACCGATAATCGTGTGGGCGATCTGAATACTGAACAGGCTGAGCTAATTAAAAGTATTCGCGATGATGCCGACAGGTTATTGAAAATAACAGGGGAATTACTCAATATGTCGCAGGTAGAAACAGGGAACATTCAATTGAAGCTGCAACCCGCTGATCCAGGCAAAATTATTGAAGAGGCGATACAGGCAGTTCAGTTCCCGGCGCAACAGAAGAATATTCATTTCAATACGATTGTTCAAAGCAATATTCCGCAAATCCAGGCTGATATTGAAAAGACATCATGGGTATTAATTAACTTCTTGACGAATGCTATAAAATATTCTCCTGAGGACGCTGTTATAGAAGTTTCTGCAGCAAGAAAAAATAAGTCCGTAGAATTTGCAGTACTTGATCACGGCAAGGGAATTGATGAAAAATATCTTCCAAAAATATTCGAACGTTATTTTACAGTACCCGGTACACATGATCGCAGCGGAACGGGTTTAGGTCTTGCCATTTCAAAAGAATTTATTGAAGCACAGGGTGGAAAAATATGGGCTGAAAGTGCAATAGGGGAGGGTAGCCGTTTTGCTTTTTCTATAAAGACTGTGTAGCTTATTAGCGTAACAATAGCAACAAACTGCCTGCGACTACACATAACAAAACGAGTTTCTTTAGGGAAAAGAAAGTTGGAAATGTTTAGTAAAAAATTTTTACACTTCACTTAATTTTCTTGCCGGTAGTTTGCTTTAGGCAATCGGGATACTAAAAATTCATAGGCCCTCTTCCGGATTCCCGGTGAAAAGCTTTCGCGGTTTCCGGCAACATTCAGCACGTCGATTCCGTTTTCTTTTATCCATTGAAGCAAATCCTGTTCTCTGTTTTCGTTTGAAAGATCGATAATGATACACGGTTTATGATGATGCTCGCATAAGGAAATAGTAAGTGCAGTTCCCCTGTCTGATTCTTTATTAATTAACACTAATGTAGCGTCACTGGTTTTTACATTAAGTTCTGTGCGTTCAGGATACCGGTCAGTTGCTGTTTCTGTAAGAGGATATTTTTCGGGAATAATACCATCTTCACTTTTTCTGCCTTTAGGACAAAACCCTCCACACTCAATGCCGAGCTCGAGAGCAGCGTCCAGTGCTGCACGATCAACACCTGTTTGTCCGCCTGAAATAATTTTCATTAAGAATTAGTTTGCACAGAGTGCATCATATAATACTTCCACGGGGTGTTTTGCAATTCTTCCTGTTCCATCTTTTATTTGATGACGGCAGCTCGTTCCCGGCGCAGCAATAATCACATCCGGCTCCTGGTTGCGGATTGAAGGAAATAAAACCAATTCACCAATCTTCATTGAGATATCATAATGTTCTTTCTCATAACCAAAAGAGCCCGCCATGCCACAACAACCGGAGGGAATAATTTCAACAGAATAGTTTGCAGGCAGTGATAATAATTGAACCGTAGGAGAAAGAGATGATAGCGCCTTTTGCTGGCAATGTCCATGAAGTTTAACCAGTCTTTTTTCTGTTGTGAATTGTGCGGATTTGATTCTTCCATTCTCTATTTCATTAGCAATAAATTCATCGATTGTGAAAACATTTTTGGCCAGTTGTTTTGCTGCTTCAAATTTGTCATCTTCAGCAAGATCAATATACTCATCCCTGAAAGTAAGAATTGCGGAAGGTTCAATACCTGTCAACGGTGTTTCATCACTTATCAACGAACTCAGCAGCGTAATATTTTTATTTACAATTTTTTTTGCATCGCGCAACAACCCTTTCGATAACCATGTTCTTCCGCTCTCTTCATGTTTGGGAATGATCACTTCATAACCCAACTTCTCCAACAATAAAATTGCTTTGATCCCGATTTCCGTATCGTTATAGTTGGTGAACTCATCACAGAAAAAATACAGTTTGCGGTTTTCGGCCTTGCCTGCCGGCAGGCAGATTTCCGGTTTCCGGTAACTGGCAACCGGTAACTTTCTTTTTTTATACCAGTTCCTCAAAGTCGTTTTATGCATCGTTGGCATTGAGCGTTCAGCCGCAACTCCTGAAGCTTTTTTTATCACACTGCTGATTCCTTTATTCGTTACCATGAAATTATACATTGCAGGCAGTAGCGCACCCATCTTTGCAGACTTGCTGAAATTAGCGATCAGCCTGCTCCGCAAAGGCACACCATGCACATCATAATACTGCTGCAAGAATTCTGCTTTCAGTTTTGCCATATCGACATTGGAGGGACATTCCGATTTGCAACCCTTGCAGCTCAAACAGAGATCCATTACATCTTTTATCTCTTCATGATCAAACCTGTTCACCTTATCTGAACGGGTGAGAAATTCACGAAGCACATTTGCCCTCGCCCTGGTCGTATCTTTTTCATTGCGGGTCGCCATATATGACGGGCACATTGTTCCGCCGGACAAGTGTGTTTTCCGGCAGTCACCGCTTCCATTGCATTGCTCCGCATGTTCCAGTACATCCTGGTCGTAGTAACGGAATATTGTGTTGAACTTTGGTGTTGATTGACCCGGCTCATAACGCAGCATGGTATTCATGGAAGGAGTATCAACGATCTTATTAGGATTGAAAATACTTTGCGGATCAAAGGTGTACTTGATCTCTCTCATTAGCTCATAGTTCTTTTCACCCACCATTTGTTTAATAAATTCACCA
>DATBFI010000303.1:0-5490 GCA_036558585.1 Chitinophagaceae bacterium | reverse complement strand
TATTACGCCACACAAAAAGCAGTTGATGATATCAGCTTCCGTATAGAGAAGGGAACTATTTTTGGATTACTTGGTCCAAACGGTGCAGGCAAAACCACGCTCCTGCGCATGATCACGGGCATTTTTTATCCCGATGAGGGCACGATCATTTTTGATGGTAGACAATTTAATCCCTTGAACGATATCATCAAAATTGGTTACATGCCTGAGGAGAGAGGCTTATACAAAAAAATGAAGATCGGTGACCAGGTTCTATATCTCGCCCAATTAAAAGGACTCAGCAAAACCGACGCAATGCAGAAAATCAAGTTCTGGTTTCAGCGTCTTGAAATGGAAAGCTGGTGGAATAAAAAAGTAGAAGACCTTAGCAAAGGGATGAGCCAGAAGCTGCAGTTTGTAACAACAGTTTTACATGAACCTAAATTGATAATTCTCGACGAACCTTTCAGCGGGTTAGATCCTTTAAACGCCAACCTGATAAAAGATGAAATTTACGGGCTGGCCCAACGCGGCTCTACTGTTATATTCAGCACACATCGCATGGAACAGGTTGAAGAAATATGCGACCAGATTGTTTTAATAAATCTTGGAAGAAAGATCTTAGACGGCAGTGTTCACCAGGTAAAGCAGGATTTTAAAGAAAATATATTCAGTATTCGATTGAGTGATATTCCCGTAAATACTGCAACTGCGGGTGATGCATTTGAAGTGATTGATAGGAAGCCGAACAAGTTGATAGTAAAGATAAAAGATAGCCATAAAAGCAATGATGTACTACAATACTTTATTCAGCGAAATATAAATATTGAATCATTTAATGAGATCCTGCCTTCTTTGAATGATATTTTTATACGACTTGTTGAGGGCACGCATGCTACAACCCGTTCATTTCAAAAAGCAGAAGCGGGACAATAATAAAAACAACTAACGGCAAACTGATCATATGAATAAAATATTATTGGTATCAAAACGAGAATTTTTAACACGCGTCCAGAAGAAAACGTTCTTGCTGACCACGATTTTATTGCCATTGATTTTTGTTGGGTTCTACGCAATGATCATTTACTTTTCCGTAAATACAGGTAGTGCTTTAAATATTGCCATCGCAGATAAAGGGAATGTCTTTCAAGGGAAGATAGATAATACAAGTGAAGTTCATTTCAATTTCGTTCAGGATGAAACTCCTGAATCTTTAAAATCGAAACTGGCACAGAAGCAGTATGATGGTTACATATACATACCCTCATCGTTTAATATGCATACAGACAGCATTCAATTGGTCTCTGCAAAATCAATTGGTCTTATACAACGTGGAAAAATAGAGGACATATTCAATGCTAAGCTTCGTGAAAATCGTTTGCTTTCCCTGAATATCACTCAACAGGAACTGGACAGTATTCAAAAAAATAAAGGCGTAAATTTTGCAACAGTTACGGGCAGTAAAGATTCCGAAAGCAAGGCTGGGTTTAGTTATGCTGTGGGAATGATCTTTGGGTTTCTTATTTACATTGTTCTCTTTGTTTATGGCACTATGGTAATGCGTGGTGTGATGGAAGAAAAAGTAAGCCGCATTGCGGAAGTAATTGTGAGCAGCGTAAAACCATTCCAATTAATGATGGGAAAAATTTTTGGCATTGGTGCAGTTGGTCTTGTGCAGTTCATAATTTGGGTAATACTGGTAAGTAGTTTCTTTTTTTTATTGCCTGTAATTTTTCCCGGTTTCGCAGGTCATGCTCAAGAGATGCCTGTACAACCAGGTGCAATGGCGGCGGCACAGGCTGCCCGGAACAGCAGTGCTTTCAACAGCCTTATGAATGGTCTTGGCGAGATTAATTTTCCGCTCATTATTGGTTGTTTCATTTTTTACTTTCTCGGCGGTTATTTATTATACTCATCCTTGTTTGCCGCGGTAGGCAGCTCTGTTAATGAAGATCCACAGGATGCTCAAAGCCTGTTGCTGCCTATAATTATGCCAATTGTATTTGGAATGGTCATCATGATGAAAGCTGTAAACGATCCTTCCAGTGATCTTGCAGTGTTTGGAAGTTTATTTCCATTCACTTCTCCTATTGTAATGATGGCGCGCATCGCGCAAGGTGTTCCGGATCCTGTTCCCTACTGGCAACTCGCAGTAAGTGCGATCCTTTTAATTCTTGGCTTTCTTGGCACTGCGTGGATCGCTGCAAAAATTTATCGTACCGGTATTTTATTGTACGGCAAAAAAGTTACATGGAAAGAAATGTGGAAGTGGGCTTTTAGAAGGAGTTGATTTATTTGTGTAACGAGCTTTTTGTAATCCTTGTCATCGCCTGTTGAGCCTGTGACGACTAATATTGATATCACTTAATCATACGCTTGTTCAGTAAGCAGCTTTTCCGGGGTTGTTAACTGTAAAACGCGAAGAATATTTTTATTTTTTTATCACTTAAACTAATTCACATCCAGTGTATAAGAATTATTCAGATAAACCAATTCCTCTATTTTAAAACATAAATTTGTACAACTATTAAATGAAAAATGAAAAGCAATTTATTTATAGCATTGGAAGGAATTGATGGCAGTGGCAAGAGCACACAAATGAAGTTTTTGTCGCAAAAATTAACAGGCATTGGTCATAAAGTTTATTCCACTTTTGAACCTACTGATGGTCCGGTTGGTTCCCTTATCAAAAATATAATGAGAGGCAGGATAAACGCAGACCACAAAACTATTGCAGGTTTATTTGTCGCCGACAGGTTAGATCATCTGCTTAATGAAGTAAATGGTATTGTTAAGAAACTCAACGACGGGCATACTGTAATAACAGACCGTTATTATTTTTCATCTTACGCTTATCATGGTACCCACATGGATATGAATTGGGTGATCGATGCAAATTCAATGAGTGCTGAAATATTAAGACCTGGCATTAATATTTTTTTGGACGTTTCACCTGAAATTTGCATACAACGATTAAGCAACAACAGGAATGTAATAGAACTCTACGAAACATTGGAGAATCTCAGGAATGTCAGGCAAAAATATTTAGAATCGTTCGAGAAACTAAAACATGAAGAGGACATTTTAGTTATTGATGGAAATCGTTCTCCTGAAGTTGTATCATCTGATATTTGGAAAGAGATTGAAAGAATTCTTAAACTCCAAAAGTCCTACACTTAATAAACCCTGAACAAAGGGCAAGTAATCTCATGTTTATCTTTTCGTCTCACAGGGAAAAGGTCTCTCATTTTTCCAAATGATATAAATCATAGTTCTTTGCGCAATGTATTCGTTTGCAAGAAGCCTCTTATTCTTATTTCCGCCCGAAGATGTTCATTATTTTGTTATGAATGCATTGCGTACGGCATATAGTATTGAATCATTTAAAAATATTACCAGGAAAAAATTTTCTTTTAATAATACCGCACTTCAAAAAAAGTTTTTTGGATTAGATTTTAAAAATCCTGTTGGGCTTGGTGCGGGATTTGATAAAAATGCTTTATATATAGATGAGTTGGAAACGCTTGGCTTTGGATTTATAGAAGTGGGCACGGTAACTCCATTGCCACAAAGTGGTAATGAAAGGCCTCGTCTTTTTCGCCTGGCAAAAGATAATGCGCTTATTAATCGCATGGGCTTTAATAATGATGGTGTTGAAAAAGTTGCCAAACGTTTATATGATTGGAAGCTTAAAACGGTAAAGCCCACATTGGTTATTGGGGGAAATATTGGTAAGAATAAAGCTACACCGAATGAGAATGCCTGGAAAGATTATGAAATTTGTTTCAAGAGCTTATTCGACTGTGTTGATTATTTTGTTGTAAACGTAAGCAGTCCGAATACACCCGGGTTGCGTGAATTGCAGGAGAAGGATTCACTTAAAAGGATTCTTTCTCATTTGCAAAATATTAATGCTTCTAAAACAATATATAAGCCATTACTGTTAAAGATTGCCCCTGATCTTAACAAAGAGCAGCTTGATGATATCATAGCGCTATCATTTGAAATTAATTTAGATGGCCTGGTGGCCACTAATACAACGATAAGCAGGGAATTTTTAAAAACCAATGCACAAAAAATAAACAAGATCGGAGCAGGGGGATTAAGTGGGAAACCTTTAATGGAGCGCTCAACAGAAGTGTTGCGCTATTTAACGGAACAATTGCACAGTGACATTCCGGTAATTGCAAGCGGTGGAATATTTAACGGAGCGGATGCAAAGGAAAAATTTGATGCAGGTGCTTCGCTTGTGCAGGTGTGGACAGGATTTGTTTATGAGGGCCCATCTATTGCAAAAAATATATGCAGGTATTTGATGGAAACGCAAACTGATCATATAAAACAAAATTAGATCATCGTTAATATTTTTAGAATGGACTACTTGTTTACTGTTGATTCGTTGATAAGTCTCATAACACTTACCGTACTTGAGATTGTACTGGGAATAGACAATGTGATTTTTGTTTCTATATTAATTGGAAGGCTTGATGACGCAAAACAAAAACTTAATGCAAGACGAATATGGATGATCGGCGGAATTGCTGTACGTATTGGTTTGCTTGCTGCCTTAAGCTGGTTAGTTGCAAATGGCAGCAGGGAATTATTTGGATTTAACTTTAAGGAACACCATTACCCGTTCAATTTACGCAACTGTATCATGTTCGCAGGAGGTTTGTTTTTACTGTATAAAACGGTGAAAGAAATTCATCATAAACTTGAAGGCGATGAAGATGCTTTAAGCGTAAAGAAAAGTACCACAGCTTTTGGTGCAATTGTGACCCAAATTATTTTGGTGGATACAGTTTTTTCTTTTGACAGTATTATTACAGCTATTGGTCTTGCAAAACATGTTGAGGTGATGATGATAGCTGTTGCCATTGCAATGGTGATCATGTTTTTTTTCTCCCGTGGCATTGCAAATTTTATCGATTCACATCCTTCGCTTAAAATGCTTGCCCTCGCATTCCTGTTAATGATTGGCTTTAGTTTATTTTTCGAGGGACTGGAGCCTATCCATCACAGCCACATTGATAAATCGTATATCTATGTTGCCATGGCATTTTCTTTTGTTGTTGAATTACTTAATATACGCATGAGGGGAAAACAAAAAGAAAAACAGACCGTTAAACTGCGCGGGCCAAAGGTTATAGAAGAAAAGGGAAAGGAAGAAATAGTAAGATAGTTTTGTAAAAGTTGCAGCGTCTCTTTAACAAAGACTACTGTTTTTATTAACAGTTATTTTCTGTTTATTATGGCTGTAATAAAAAAAGCAATGCCCGTGATAGAAACAAATGTTCTGAGGGTATGATAGACTTCCCACTTATCGCGTATACTTTGCCAATCGGCGGGTATCGATTCAACGGTCCATATTTTTATTTGATTGTCTATCGGCACTTCAATACCAACAGTTATAATAAGCGCAATGATGAATAAAATCAAAGCTCCTAACATACAATAGAAATAAACAGATTTTGTTCTCCACGACCCGATAACTAACAACAGCAAGCCAAT
>DATBFI010000302.1:0-2671 GCA_036558585.1 Chitinophagaceae bacterium | reverse complement strand
AAGGGTTTTGTAATAACACGTTGAGTCCTGGATAATTTTCGTTGTGCATCAACTGATGTGAAAAACAGGGTACAAATAATTACTGCCAATACTGGAGGGTAAAGCTTTCTCATAAGTTTAATTTTTTAATGTTAGCAAATTTGCTTTCCAATTTAGCAAAGTTTTGCGTCATTATCACTATTGTTTAGGTTTTTTCTTCTCAAAGCTTTTGTATATTTCTTGAAGCCTTTGAGTATTTACCCAAAGCGCTTGATCAAAGTATTGAAATATCCTTTCGATAGTGTTTCTCCTTTATCAAAGCCATATTATTGTACTGCATTTATTTTAATCCAAAAGAAAAAAACTAATTAATTCCCTCTTTTTATTGCTTCACAATCTTATAAACTGCCTGGTCTGTTCCTGCAATAACCTTGAGCACATATACACCACGCTGAAGACTTGCAGTAGAAGGCATTATAATTGTATTGGAAGCAGCATTATACATTTTTGTTTTTTCAGTTGCCACCAGTTTGCCCTGCATATCGTATAAGTAAACAGATACAGGCTGAGCCGTTGCGAGATTAAGCTGCATTTTTAATGCACCGTTGAACGGATTGGCAAAACTGATATCTGAAATAGAAGAAGCAGATTTTATACTGATCACTCTTGAATAATCAACACCGCCATCACCATCAATTTGTTTCAAACGATATTGCACAGTGGACGATATTGTAAATGCATTTTTATCTGTTGCCGAATAAGATTGATTTTTCGCGTTGTTTACCGCCGCAACAGTTGCCACCGGGCTGAAACTGCCATTATTATCTGACCTTTCAACCTCGTAACCTTTCATACCAAACTCATCAGCAATTTGCCAGTTAAGCGTTACGTCTTTATTATTACGCTGCGCATTAAATGAAATAAGTTTCACAGGAAGTACAGCATCGCATCCCGTGGCAGTGGTACTAACAGCAGGGAAAATCCATAATACTACAGCCGTTCCCCATGTATTATGATCAGTGAAAGGATGCCATGAACTGTCTGTGCTCCATTGCTCCCAGGCCTGGTTGGGCAGGACGGTGCTATCTTTTGTTCCTGCTATCCATATTGAATCATCCGGGTAGGAAAAATTAGAAATATCCACTGAAACATAAAATTTCTTTGAGGCAGGAAGTGCGACAGGATCGGTAAAGTCTATTTTTGTAAGAGCACCGGTTTCCGCATTTTTTTTAACCTGGGATAATGTGCGTTCCTCCGTTGCAAGCAGGGCTCCGGGCTGCCCTGCATTATCAGCATAAACCCGGAAAAAAATTTTTTTCGATAAATCCCCTGCTACACTTGAATTAGCATTTCCAAAAGCGATAAATGTACGTATTAAATAAGCGCTCGCTGTTGCCGACAGGTCAAAGAAATTTGCTTTTTGAAAATCGCCGTAGTGATTGGTGCCATTTACAAAATCGCCCTGATCGTTGGCAGTCTCTGTCATTCGGTCCCAACCGGGATCTACCGGTAAATTGATGGTATCACAAACTGCACCTTGTTGTGCTTGTGCAGTATTAAAAAAAAGGGTACAAATAATTACCGCCAATACAGGGTGGTAAAGTATTTTCATAAGTTTAATTTTTACAGTTAGCAAAGACACTTTACCAATTTAGCAAAGTTTTATGTTACCATCACCATTGTTGTATTGTTTTTTTAAAAATTATTGCTCTCTCTTTTCAACATTGACTAAATCAATCATGCGTCTTACCAATTTTTTATGTTTTACCGCATTACTTTTGCGCAATATGAAATATCTGTTCAGATACCTTATGGCTGTTCCGGTTATTTATTTTCTCTTGTCATGCAGGGGAAATGCGGGAGAAACTACAACAACTGCTGAGGAAAATAACACAAACCCTGCCCCGCCTATGTTATCGTATAATATTGTAAAGGTGTACCCGCACGATACCGCTTCATTTACTGAAGGATTGTTCTTACACGATAATGCTTTGTATGAAAGCACAGGCCTGGAAGGGCAAAGCAAACTACGCAAGATAAATGTTGAAACAGGTAAGCCTGAAAAAGAGATCAAGCTTGATTCAATGCAATTTGGCGAAGGCATCAGCATGATCGGTAATAACATTTACCAGCTTACTTATACCAGGCACACCGTATTTGTGTATGATGCAACTACTTTTAAAAAAATAAAAGAAATGACCTGGCCTTTTGAAGGATGGGGTATGACCACTAATGGCAAAGAACTTATTATCAGTACGGGCGGCAGCAATCTTTATTTTGTAACCCCTGACAGTTTTAGAATTACTAAGCAGGTTAATGTAACTGATAATTATGGGCCGGTAGGAAACATCAATGAACTTGAATATGTAAATGGAACCATTTACGCGAATTTATATAAGACGAATTACATTTTAAAAATCGATCCTGAAACTGGCAAGGTAACAGGCAAACTCGATCTTACAGGCATTCTTGATAAAAGCAGTATACCCTATGATCCCCGTAAATACGATGAAAATTCGGGTAACGTACTTAATGGAATAGCTTTTGATTCTTCAAAGAACAGCCTGTATGTTACAGGCAAATATTGGCCCGCACTTTTTGAAATAAAACTGAATTAAAACAGTGATTGACCTGATTAGACTGGTAATTATTTTTATGAACCAGGCTTTAAATCCCTGGCCATCTTCGTTGC
>DATBFI010000301.1:0-18187 GCA_036558585.1 Chitinophagaceae bacterium | reverse complement strand
AAAGACGCGTGAGGTAAAGATCGGCGATTTGCTGGTCGGCAACCCCGATGGCTACCGGGGTCATCCCATTCGTTTGCAAACCATGACTACACCCGATACAATGGATACCCTTGCTACAGTTGAACAAACCATACGTTGTATTGAAGCCGGGGCTGAATTGGTACGTATTACAGCACCAAGTAAAAGAGAAGCTGAAAATTTACGCAATATAAAAAATGAATTGCGCAGAAGGGGTTATGACACGCCTTTGGTGGCTGATATTCATTTTACGCCAAATGCAGCAGAGATCGCCGCCCGCATTGTAGAAAAAGTAAGAATCAATCCGGGTAATTATGTGGATAAGAAAAAATTTGAACTGATAGAATACAGCGACGCCGATTATGCAGAAGAAATTGAGAGAATTCGGGAAAGATTTACCCCATTGATAAAGATCTGCAAAGAGTATGGAACAGCAATGCGCATAGGAACAAATCATGGTAGTTTAAGTGACCGCATCATGAGCCGTTATGGTGATACGCCAATGGGTATGGTGGAAAGTGCGATGGAGTTTTTGCGCATTGCACGTGATGAAAATTATCATGAGATCGTTTTAAGTATGAAGGCCAGCAACCCGCAGGTGATGGTCCAGGCTTACCGGTTATTGATCCAGCAAATGGACGCTGAATTTGGAGAATGTTATCCTTTGCATCTTGGTGTTACAGAAGCGGGTGATGGTGAAGATGGTCGCGTGAAAAGTGCGGCGGGAACGGGCACGCTACTGGAAGATGGTATTGGAGATACTGTTCGCGTTAGCCTGACAGAAGATCCCGAGTTTGAGATTCCGGTTTGCAGAGATTTGGTAAAACGATACACCCTCCTTCAAACCTCTCCGGCTAAGGCGGAAGGCTTGATACCTTCTGTTGAAAAAATTCCTTACAATCCCTTTAGTTATGCGCGTCGTGAAACTTTTGCTGTCGACAATATTGGTGCGCATCATGTACCTGTTGTAATTGCAGATCTTAGCAAAATAGAAAATATTACACCTCAGCACTTGGAAAGTACCGGGTATAAATATGATGAACCAACAGATAAATGGAATATCAGTGACACAGCAGCAGATTATATTTTCACCGGACACCAGGTATTGAACTTCTCATTGCCCGGAACATTGAAAGTGATCGTGTATCCCGCGACATGGCATCAGATAATTTCCTCTTCTCCCGGAGGAGGTCAGGAGGAGGCTAAGTATTTCCCGATTTTTGATGCAGGTGGTTATGTGAATGCAGACCTAAAAAGTGACACGCTGAACTTTGTAATGGTAGATTGTTTTAATGACGAAACTGTTATCAATGATTTTACCTGGCTTGATGAATTGGCAAATGATAAAACCGTTGTTCTTTGTTTAAGCAGTTTGAATAATCACGCTATGCCTGCCGTGAGAAGAATGTTTATGGAACTGATGAACAGGAATATTCAGAATCCCGCCATTATTATTTGCGACAGTTATTGGCAAACAGCAGATGAGCATCTCATTCATTATGCTACGGAATGTGGCGCCTTGCTGCTTGACGGTTTTGGCGATGGTATTTGTCTTGGAATGAATCATAATGCCTACCAGGCTTTTAACAACAGCGCTTTATCCGGAAGACGTTATTCTTCTCCTGCAGGAGAAAGTGGAGAGATGGCCGAACAATTTGTTAATTCAACAGCATTCTCCATTTTGCAGGCAACCCGCACAAGAATTTCCAAAACAGAATATATTTCCTGCCCTTCATGCGGACGAACATTATTTGACCTGCAGGAAACTACTGCAAAAATCCGCAGCATAACCAATCATCTTAAAGGTGTAAAAATTGCAATTATGGGTTGCATTGTAAACGGACCGGGTGAAATGGCCGACGCTGATTTTGGGTATGTTGGAAGTGGTACTGGCAAGGTTACTTTATATAAAGGAAAAGAAGTAGTTAAGCGAAATGTTGATAGCGCAATAGCTGTTGATGAACTAGTAAACCTGTTAAAGGAAAATGAGGTATGGATAGAACCATTACAGGTAATGGTATAATTATTCATACACAATATTTCATACACAGTTATTATTAAGATCATATTAAAGTTCTTGACAACTCCAAACATCAATTATTTCCCGTTTCTATTTACTTTAAATTCGCCCCCGCATACATAAATCTTTTTTGTCTCTTATTTGTCAGCATGCCAAAACTACTCTTTCTGCTGATCCTGATCCCGGTCTGTGGACTGGCATCTGATACAACAGTGGTAAAAAAATCAGACAGCATACGCGTTAGTGCGGAGGCCTATGCTCTCGTATCTGAAAAACCATACTCTCCTTTTTGGATCAATTCAAATCGCAATGGGGATTTTTCCGAAACATCTGCTTCACATGCATTGGCCAAGGCCGATTTTTCGTGGAGGAAAAATGTTGCTAAAAAAATAGCACTATCAACCGGGATTGGAGCTTTGTCCGATCTTTCATCATATCACCAGTTACAGCAGGCATATGCAGAAATAAGCTTTAGATCATTTTATTTGGTAGCGGGAAGAAAAATCAATACAGGGTATAACCAGCCCGCTACTTCGTCCGGCATGTTGGGTATCAGTAATAATGCATTGCCGATCCCAAAAGTCGGCTTTTATATGAGTGATTATGAGAACATTCCTTTTACAAAAGGTTTTGCCCAATTCAAGGCAGGCTTCCTTCATGGTTGGCTGGGGGAAAATGAAACGTATATAAAAGATGCCTATCTCCACGAAAAATCTTTATTCATAAAATTCGGCGCAAACAAACCGGTGGATATTACAATTGGTCTTCAGCACTTTGCCGAATGGGGTGGAACTGATCCTGTAACAAACAAAGAACTTCCCCAGGATATAAAAGCTTTCTGGCAGGTGGTAAGAGTAAAATTTAAACCTTCGGGTACAAACGCTTCTTTTATAAATGAATATCTTAACCGCATAGGTAATCATGTGGGAACATGGAACTTTGGATTGAATTATAAACAACCCAATTATATTTTTTCAGCTTTTTACAATATGCCTTTTGAAGATGGCAGTGGTTCAAAATTTTGGCAGAATAAAGATTTTCTTGCCGGTATTCAGCTAAGGATGAAGAACGCATCAATTATAAAAGAAGTGAGCGTGGAGCTTCTTTCCACATTATGGCAATCAGGTCCGGGATTGCCGGATACTGTTTTTGGTGAGAATCATGGCTATCGCTATGGCGGCAGGGATGATTACTATAATAATTATTTGTACAAAGAAGGATGGACTTATAATGGGAGAGTATTAGGCACACCATTATTCATTACCCGGCAAAAAGCGCTTCTATGGGGAGTGCCACTTTCGAAATTCGATTCAAACCAAACAGTCGTCAACAATCGCGTAAGGGCTCTTCATATTGGCATAAAAGGAAGTTTCAAAAATTACTTTGGATACAGGGTACTGGCTACTTTCACAAAAAATTACGGGACTTATTTCGCTCTGTATGAAGGCAGATGGAAGGGAATTTTCACAAACCCTGATTTTGATTACACTTTTAATCCTCCGCTAAACCAAAATTATTTTTTGTTTGAAATAAATAAGGATATAACAAACAGGTGGAACCTTATATTTTCCGGTGGTCTTGATACCGGGGAAATGACAAATAATTTTGGAATGATAATTGGTACCCGATATAATTTTCTTAATGGCAAAAATTAAGAGATAGTACCAAACAAAGATTATTAAAAGGGCAGGCATATCTTTGTAAAGCATCCTATAAAAATAATCTTTATGAAAAAACTACTACTACTAACTTCATTGATGTACACCACTGCACTAATTGCCCAGGATGAAACAATAAAAAATTTACAGCAGGAAGCCGGTAAAACATTAGAAAAGGATAAAAATGACACCACGAACAAAATATGGAAGACAGGCGCCCTTTTGGGTTTAAATATATCACAAGGTTCTTTAAGTAACTGGGCCGCTGGAGGTGATAAGTTTTCCCTTTCTGCCAATACTGTTATAAATGCCCATGCTTATTATAAAAAAGACAAGCATAGCTGGGATAATAATTTTGATTTTTATCTTGGCTACGTTAAAACCACTACTTCCGGCACAAGGAAGAACGATGACAGGTTTGAAATTTATTCAAAGTATGGTTATGATTTAAATCCCAAGTGGAGTCTTTCCGGTCTCTTTGATCTGCGTTCACAATTTTTCAAAGGTTATACTTATTCTGATGCAACAACCAAAGTTTATTCCTCCAATTTCTTTGCTCCCGCTTATATACTTTTAAGTCCCGGCTTTGATTATCATCCTGTAAAAAACCTATCCATATTTTTATCCCCTGCTACGGCAAGATGGGTGATCGTAAAAGATACTGCCCTTTCACCATCCTACGGGGTTGATACGGGTAAAAAAAGCAAATTTGAATTCGGCGCTTATGCAAGTATTAATTACACGGCTAATCTTGGAAAAGTTGTCACTTATAAAGGTAAGCTTGATCTGTTCTCTAATTATAAACACGATCCTCAAAATGTCGACCTGTATTTTACCAATCTTTTTGCCGCAAAACTTTCCAAGGTGTTATCTGCTACGTGGAGCCTCACTTTAATTTATGACGATGATGTAAAACTCTTCGGTGACAATAACACATCACCCGGTTTACAATTACAATCCCTCATAGGAGTAGGGATATTGGTAAAATTATAGCGACTTATAACTTCTTTTATTATTAACAGATCGATTGCTTTCACCAGGCTTTTACAAAATTTCTTTTTCTAAAAAGACTAATTTGTTTTTCCATTCGTTTTATAATAGTTCCCACCTTAACCAACCTTGTAAAAAAATATTATTCAGTTAACTATCCTGCCAAATGCAAGAGCAAGTGCAAACGCTTTCGCAAAGAGAAAGCTATTATCCATCATCCTTTACAAAATTTTTGTGGTGGTTAGCCACAGCCGAAAAAGAATTAATTATTGATTGCACGGTTGATCGAAATCGTTACGCCATTACAGGGATGACTGTACTCGGTACCTGGCTTTTTGCAACACTGGCATGGGGTTATTTTTTCAGCACTGTTGTAAATAACCTGTTTGTTGTAATCCTTCTGGGGATCTTTATGGGGGGTATTATTTTAGGCATCGACAGGGCTTTGATCAAGGGCATTAATGCACAAAACAAAAGAAAATTCTGGCCATTTTTTATCCGTGGATTGCTCGCTTTAACGATCGGCACTTTCATGGCCCAGCCCGCGTTATTGTATTTGTTTGATAAGGAGATCCATGTTCAGATCTCAATGGACAATGAACAAAGAAAAAGAGACAAGCAACACCAGGAAGATTCGTTATATGCATTTCAAAAAAATGAATTGCTCCATCAAAAAGATCAATTACAGCAACAGCTCAATAATAAGTATAACGAAGTTGCTGCTGCCCGGAATAATTTTATAGCAGAAACTGATGGCACAGGCGGGAGTGGAAGAATTGGTCTGAGGGACATTGCGAAAGCAAAACAAAATGAATACCAGAAACTGGATGAAGAATATCAACAATTAAGCTCCGTTGCTCAACCAAAAATAAATTCTATTGATAGTTCGCTTGCTGCTATTGAAACAGCAAAGCAAAAAGAACAACAGTCATTTAATACATTATTGAATGATGGATTTCTAACGAGAATAGAAGCCTTGCATCACCTGGTACAAAACAACAGCGCTGCACAATTCAGGTATTATTTGCTGATCATTATTTTAGTGTTGATAGAATTAATGCCTGTGATTGCCAAAACACTTTTGCCTGATGGCACTTATGATGAAAAAGTCCGTTTGCGCGAGACGATGGAAAAGACAATTGCAAACAGCAACACAGAAAAAGAACAATCATTAAAGGAATTATATAACCGGCTTGCTTTTGAGCAGGACAGTGATTTTATTCGCCAGTTTCTTGAAGAGGCAAAACAGGAAAGAAAAGAAAAGATGCTTGAAAAACTAAAATTATGGAGAAAGAAAGAAGAAGGAAACTTTGATTCTGTATGGAAGGATCTAAAAAGAAATTTTTTAACAAAGCAGGAGAATTGAGATCAGCTTTCAGTGTGCAGTTTATAGTTTTTCAGTTTTGATATGCATTTCACTCCTTTCACGGATTGAGCGACCTCTCTAATTGTTGCTGCATTCGCTTTACGCGATCCTCAAGTCTTTCCGAAGAAAGATTGTAACGGCTTAATCCATCAACGATAATAGGAAAAGAGAGTGGCGTTAACCGCTGCGGAAACATAATAATGATGCGGTTATTTTGAATACGTTGCAATGCATTCCGCAACCGGACCTCTTCCATTTGCTGATCAAACACTTCTTTATAAGCCTGTCTCAGCAATAAATTATTCGGGTCGTGCTCACTAAAAACTCTGAACAGCAAACCTGCCGAGGATTGCAGGTGTCTTGCTTTTTTTTGTTCCCCGGGGTAACCCTGGAAAATGAGACCTCCGATCACCGCAATATCCCTGAACTTGCGGATAGCCATCTCAACAGCATTTACACTTTTTTGAATATCGGCTATTAAATTGTCAAGCGTGAAAAGTTCATATACATTGGTATCATCAACAGGAATAGGCTTATCACTGAGCAATTCAAAACCATAATCACTCATGGCGATAGAAAAAGTGATCGGCATGATTTTACTGATGCGGTAAGCCATTAATGAACTCATAGCTTCATGGACCTGCCTGCCTTCAAAGGGATATACAAGCAAATGGTACCCATCCTTATCTTCAATATGCTCTATTAATAATTCATTTGCCTGCGGGATATATGATAGTTCCCGCTGCAGTTCAAATAAAGGTTGTAAACTTTTAAGTTCAATGTCAATATCCGGTTGCCGGGAGTGTAATCTTTCTTCCATCATCGCTGAAGCTTTATTGAATGTTTTCCTCAGCATCATACCAAGATTAGCAGTTAGACTCATCCTCCCCCCCATCCAGCTTGGGACTATGGATTTTTTTGAATTCGATTTTCTTGCATAAACGGTCATATCTTTTACTGACACAAGTTCGAGATTATAACCTCCAAATGTGAAGATATCACCCGGTTCCAATCTTGATATAAACGATTCTTCAATTACACCGATATAGCCGCCACTCATGAATTTCACCTTCATCATGGCATCACTTACAATGGTACCTATCTGCATGCGGTGGCGCATTGCCATTCTCCTGTTGCGAATCCGGTACACACCATTCTCCACCTCCACCTTTTTGTATTCATCGTAATTTTCCAATGCTTTGCCTCCATGGGTAATATGATACAATACTTCCTCCCATTCGTTTCTTGTTATATCAGCAAAGCAGTATGTTGATCGAACTTCACCAAATATCTCTTCTTCCCTGAAACCCTCACCGATTGCCAGTGTGCAGAGGTATTGTACCAGTACATCAAAGCAAAGAAGCATTGGTTCACGACCTTCAATAACTTGTTCTTTTATCGCCTGTTTTAATGCGGCAGCTTCTACCAGTTCAAGAGAATGGGTAGGCAGAAACCATATCCTGCTTACATCACCGGGACGATGACCGCTTCGACCTGCTCTTTGTAAAAATCTTGAAACACCCTTTGGCGAACCCACCTGTATCACCGTATCAACCGGGCGAAAATCAACGCCAAGATCAAGACTGGCTGTACATACGACTGCTTTTAATTTTTGTGCATGCAGGGCCTCTTCTACCCATACTCTCAGTTCCTGTTCTATGCTGCCGTGATGCAAAGCAATAGCACCCGCCAATTGAGGCGCAACATTGAGAATGGTTTGATACCATCTTTCACTCATGCCACGCGTGTTGATAAACACAAGCGTGGTTTTGCTTTCCTCGATAATAGATACCACATTTTGCACAAGCTTAAGCCCAAGATGACCTGACCATGGGTATTTTTCTATTTCAGGCGGAATGATGGAAAGTACTTCTGTTTTTTTGGAGAGGTTTGCTTTGATGATAACGGCCCGCTCTCCATGGGATGCTGCCCATAAATCCTCCGCCTTAGGCGGAGAAGCTTTTTTATTGTTTAAAGGGGCTAACAGAACTTCGGCAGCTTCTTCTAAATTTCCAATAGTAGCACTGATGCCCCAAATGCATAAGTTTGCAGTTTTCAGTTGGCAGTTTTCAGTTTTCAGTTTTGAGTTTTGTGTACTTAGACCTTTGTTTCGGGCTGTATCAGTTGATACCGGCAACTGATCATTGATTAACGATTGACGATCCATGACTTCGGTTTCCCCTGCAACCTGTAACCTGCAACCTGCAACTTTAATGATCCTGCTCAACGCCAGTTCTACCTGCACACCTCTTTTACTTCCCAACAATTCATGCCATTCATCAACAGCAACAATTTTCAGTGTTTTAAAAATTTCCGGATAACCTTTTTGTGCAAGCAACAAATGAAGGCTTTCGGGTGTAATGATCAGCACTTCAGGCATATTACGTTTTTGCTTTTGTCTTTCACTCAGTTCCGTATCACCGTTCCGTATCCCTACTTTCCATTGCATGCCCAGTTCACTGATCACTTCATCCATTGCACGACCAATATCTTTGGCAAGTGCCCGCAATGGGGTTATCCATAACAATTGCAAACCACTGTTCTTTTTTGATGTATAATCATCCGGGTTGTCTGTTATAAACCGAATCAAAGCACCCATAAAAACAGAAAATGTTTTGCCGCAGCCTGTAGGTGCATTTACCAATCCGCTCCTCCCCTGCATGATCATTTCCCATGTTTCTTCCTGGAATGCAAATGGGCTAGGGCTTTTGGAAGCAAACCATTTATGTATGATATCATAACCTGTTAAGGTTCTTGTTTTCATTTCTATTTCTTTTATGGGCCCCTCTCCCGGATTACTATTAAACACCTCTTGCGTCGCACCCTTATACTGTAGAATCAATTGCAGCAGAGAGTTGCATGCTGGCAACTCAATTTTTATTCAGAAAGAATTTTAATGACATACCCGACAGTTTAAAATTTTTCGTTTTTGCACGACTCTAAAAATTTATTCCCGTTATGAAGAGAAAAAATAATTCCATCTATTTGCCATAAGTCTCCAGCATTTTTTTTAGATCGTCAAGTGTATTAATCTCATCAGGTGGTTTGTCTTTTCTCCAGCGATGAATACGAGGAAACCTGAGCGCCACGCCACTTTTATGGCGACTGCTCGCAGCAATTCCTTCAAAAGCGATTTCAAAAACCAATTCCGGTTTTACAGTTCTTACCGGGCCAAATTTTTCAAGGGAATTTCTTTTTACAAATGCATCAACCTGTGCAAACTCTTTATCTGTTAAACCCGAATACGCTTTGGTAAATGGTACGAGTTTATCGCCATCTTTTACGGCAAATGTATAATCAGTATACAGATTGCTTCTCCGCCCACTTCCTTTTTGTGCATAAATCATAACTGCATCGATGGTGAGCGGATCAATTTTCCATTTCCACCAGTCACCAATTTTTCGGCCAACCTGGTAAGCAGAAGATTTTCTTTTTAACATTACACCTTCTGCATTTATCGTTCTTGATTGTTCCCGCAATTTTGCTAATTCTTCCCACGCAACAAAAAAGATAAGGGGTGATATTTGCAGCGTAGGATGGTGTACCTGTTGCACAATCCTCTCCAGTTCAATTCTCCTTTCTTCCATGCTTTTGTAGCGTATGTCCTCGCCATTTAACTCGAGCAGATCATATGCAAAGAACGCGATCGGCGCATCCTGCAACTGTTTCTTTGTTATATTCTTTCTGCCGATGCGCGTTTGCAATAATGCAAATGGCAGTACAATACCCCCATTAATTTTAGAATTGTCACCGCTATTTTTTTCAAAAGAAAGAATCTCGCCATCGAGTACGGTGCCGTTTGGCAAACATGTTTGAAGTATTTGGTATTCCGGAAATTTTTCGGTTACTAATTCTTCTCCGCGGCTCCAAACAAAAAGTTCGTTATTCCGTTTTATCATTTGCCCGCGTATTCCATCCCATTTCCATTCTGCCTGCCATTCATGTGGTTCACCCAGGGTTTTTGGATCATCTTCCAAAGCATATGCGAGATAAAAAGGATAGGGTTTTGAAAAATCAATATTTAAGGAATGCTCACTAAGCAATTCTAAAAAGTCGGTTGATGATGCGTGCCAGTTGCCACTGATGCGATGTGCAATCACAGACGGGTCTGTATCTACTGTTTTTGCCAGCGCATTTACCATTAATTTTTGCGAAACGCCAATGCGAAAGCCCCCTGTAAGTAATTTATTAAAAACAAAACGCTCTTCCCTGTTCATTTGTATCCAGCAATCGACAATGAATTGTTTTTTTGTTTGCTCATTTGCCTTTTCTAAAGCGACTATTTTTTCAAGATAATAAGACAAATTATGTGTGAGCCTGTTGCTGTCATTGTTCTCAGGCAACAGTAAAGCAATTGTTTCTCCAAGATCGCCGACGGTATGATAACTTTCTTCAAAAAGCCAATAAGGCAAATTGGTTATTTCACAGCACCATTGTGCCAATAAAGAGCCGCTTGCTATTCTTCGGGGCCTGCGGCCGCTAAATAATGCGATTACCCAAACCTTATCTTTATCAGTAGCCGATAAAAAATATTGTGATAATGCATCAAGCTTGTCATTTGTTTTTGTTGACGTGCCAAGTATTTTTACCAATTCTGAAAACTCTTTCATGCTAACCCTAAAGGAATTATTTAAAATAGATTATTATAATTTCATACCACATTCCACGAGAGAGAGAATTTTATAAGAATAAATAAAAAATAAGTTTTGAAATTCAAAAACTGTTCGTACTTTATTCTTCGTCATATAGCAATCCCTGATGAATAAAATTTGTTTTTTCTCGACTTTCAAAAATAAATTTTATGAAACACTTAAAAACATCCCCGTTACTCTTACTGATTGCAGCAGGTTGTACTAAGAACACCAGGGACCCGAAACAACTTTCCTCATCACGTCATGATGGAGCAACAACGGTACCTGCAATAGTCCAGGCATTCGCCAATAGTTATGGATTAACGATCATGTCCCCCGGCGGCCAGCAGTGGCAAAACTTTACGGATCCTGCAACGCCTGTTTCTAAAAGCAAAAAAAAATTTTATGATCACAAAAAAACCATTAGCAAAAAAAATTCTTTGGATCGTCCTGGTTCTGCTCGCAGCTCTTTTCATTCTCATTTTTTTCGAGCACCGGCAGTTGATGCAATACCATGAGATAAAAATAAAATGACCAGATAAATTTGATTTTATGAAAATAAGAGTTATCCTGAGAATAGCTGCATTAGCGTTACTTGTTATAGCGGTTTTGTGGTGGTACTTTGGCAACTATGACAGAGACTATATTTACATGCAGATTCTCTTTTACGTGTCAATGGCATGCTTCCTGGCATCATTCTTAATCGGTGTAAATTATTTTGGCAGGAAGCCTTTGGATCAGGATGACGAATGACAAAGCCTCACCAAACAACTTTTTACTCCGCTTCAGGGGAAGGGGGTGCATCTTCCTCATCATTGCCATATTCAGTCTTTACTTCTGCGCTTGGTATGCCCTGTTCATTCAGATACCTGCTGAATGCAGATTGAAAACCATGCGTTACAAAAACTCTTTCGGCGCCTGTTTCTTTAACAGTTGAAAGCAACCCGCTCCAGTCTGCATGGTCACTTAAGGCAAAACCGGCATCTGCATTCCGTCTGCGTGCATTGCCGCGAACCTGCATCCATCCGCTGCATATGCCCAAAGCATATGGTTCAAATCTTTTTATCCACGGCGAACCATCAGCACCCGGCGGCGCAATTACTACGCAGTTCTTTAATCTTTCTTTGGGCGTTTCAGGAGTCATCCTTTCAACAGGCGGTAATTCAATACCCGTTGAAATCAGAGCCTGGTGAATATTCCAGATAGCTCCATGCAATAGAACTGTTTCCTGCAAAGGTTCAATGGCTTTTAATAATCTTTGTGATTTGCCAAGACTGTATGCAATTAATACACTTGCCTTATTTTGCTCTTTATTTTTATTTATCCATTCCCGGATATTCAAATAGAGATCAGCCTGTGGCTTCCACCTGTAAATAGGCAAACCAAAAGTTGATTCCGTTATAAATACATTGCATTTTACGGGTTCAAAATTTCCGCTGATACCATCGCTCTCTGTTTTGTAATCACCGCTTACTACCCATACTTCATTATTGTATTCTATTTTTATTTGTGATGAACCAATAATATGTCCCGCAGGAAGTAAAGAGACTTTCACACCATTAATATAAGTCGGCTCGTTCCATTCGATCGTCTCATAATGATTGTTTCCCAAACGCGCTTCAAGTAAAGGTTTTGTATAAGTATGACACAGATAATATTTGTGACCGAAATATGCATGGTCACTGTGGGCATGTGTAATAATAGCTTTTTCAACAGGCTTCCATGGATCAATATAAAACTTGCCCTGCGGACAACAAAGGCCTTTGTCGGTGAATTCTATAAGTTGTGACATATATACTAAAAATACAACAGTTGGAGAAGCAAAACGTTTTGCAGAATCTTTTTGTGAAGAGCTTTAGGGTACATGTAAACCTGTGAGGTTTTTGAAACCTCACAGGTTTTATTAATAGCTCCAAAATAAACTCCACAAATAATCAAAGTGAGAATAATTTTTCTCAATGTTTTAAAGAGTCAGGCGGAATACCTTGTGCAGGTGCGGTATCGCCACCGTTGGAAACTGCAGAAGGCGCGTTTGTGGTGGTTCCAGTCGGGTTTTTATGCCGTATGTTCGCATCAATCAAATAGTAAGCGATGGCTACGATGATCGCCGTTATAATGCATAACAATAACCAGTTTCGCTGAGGAAAGGTTAATCTGGCATCGCGTGTTTTCATAAAAAATGTTTGTATCCTATCATTTACAATTAATATGCCTGATGAAAAAGTGAATTCGTAAATTGATGCATCAATTCTGTTTATGAAAAAACTCTCTTTTCTTTTTTTCATTGCTATATTCTTTACTTCATCCAATTACAAGGAAACCACAAATACATGGATCCGCATCAACTGGTTAGGGTATAAACCAAATAGCATAAAGGTGGCAGTCTGGTGCAGCAAAGACACAACGACAATAAAAAATTTTCAACTGGTAGATGCGTCAACAGGCAAGATCGTATACACCGCAAGTGCAGGCGATGCTTTTAGAAGTTATGGGCCCTTTGCATATGTCTATCGTCTTAACTTTTCTTCATTTACAAAGCAGGGACGTTACTATTTACAGGCAGAGCATACAAAATCACCGGAATTTAAAATTGGGGATGATGCATATAAAGGCGCGGCTGATTTTTGTTTACGTTATATGCGTCAGCAACGCAGTGGTTTTAATCCATTTTTGAAAGACTCCTGCCACACACATGATGGTTATACAATGTATGGACCGATGCCCGACAGCACCCACATCAATGTATCTGGCGGATGGCATGACGCTACGGATTATTTGCAATATTCAGCAACTTCTGCAAATGCTACGTATCATTTGCTTGCTGCTTACCGGGATTTTCCAAACGCTTTTACAGATGAATACGAGTCCAACGGTTTAAAGGGCAGTAACGGGAAAGCCGATGTGCTCGATGAAGCAAAATGGGGATTGGAGTGGCTGATAAAAATGAATCCCCGGGATGACTGGATGTTCAACCAACTTGCTGATGACCGCGACCACCAGGGAATGCGTCTTCCAAAAGAAGATAGTTTTTATGGAAAAGGATATGAGCGCCCCGTCTATTTTTGTACGGGTGAACCACAAGGTTTGGGCAAGTATAAAAATCGTGCAACAGGTGTTGCATCAACTGCAGGAAAATTTTCCGGCGCATTTGCATTGGGTAATGAACTTTTTAAATCTGTGGACATATCTTTCGCAGATTCTCTGAAACATAAAAGTATTGCGGCCTACCAGCTCGGATTAAAAAAACCCGGTGTTTGTCAAACCGCTCCAAACAGGGCTCCCTATTTCTATGAGGAAGATAATTGGGTTGATGATATGGAACTTGCTGCAATCAATTTATTTGATATTATTAATGATCAATCTTATTTGAAGGCATCACTCGATTATGCTGAACAGGAGAAAATTACTCCCTGGCTCGGTGCGGATACGGCCCGGCATTATCAATGGTATCCTTTTATTAACCTCGGGCACTATGAACTGGCAAAAAAACTAAAAGGTGCCCAGCAAAAACAGGTCATCAATTATTACAAAGAGGGCATCGAAAGGGTTTGGCAAAAGGCAAAGCAAAATGGATTTTATCGTGGCATTCCTTTTATATGGTGCAGCAATAATCTCACAACATCATTTGCTATTCAGTGCTATTGGTATCGCACATTAAGCGGTGATGATTCATACGTGGAACTGGAGCAGGCGTGTTTCGACTGGCTTTTTGGCTGCAATCCCTGGGGCACAAGCATGGTGTATGGTTTGCCTGCATGGGGCGATACGCCTGCTGATCCTCATTCTTCTTTCACGCAAATTGGACATTATCCTATTGACGGTGGTTTGGTTGACGGACCTGTGTATGGAAGTATCTACAATAATCTTCTTGGCGTGACACTCCATCACCCTGATGATTATGCACTGTTTCAAAGCATGCTTGCCGTGTATCATGATGATTACGGGGACTTCAGTACCAATGAGCCAACAATGGACGGTACTGCATCATTAATTTATTTGCTGGCAGCGAAGGAAGAGAAGTAATAGTGAGTGGTGAGTAATGAATGAGGAGTATGATTCAGACACAAGAAGCGATGTTAAACACTCATAAAACTATCTCACAAAAACACCCGATAAAATACGAATCCCAACTAATCCTAAACAAATAGCCAATATTCTTACAATTATATTACTTCTTATTTTGTGTGAAAGATAAGCGCCAAGTTGTGCACCGCCTATTGCGCCAATGCTTAAGCCTGTTACCATACGCAGTACATAAGGATCATTATAATTTCCCTTTGCTGCATGAACCATTACACTCACTACGGACATTATTGCCAAAATAAAATGTGAAGTTGCTGTAGCGATCATTACAGGGAAATGTAACAACTGTACAAGAGCAGGCACATGTATAATGCCACCGCCAATACCAAGAACAGGTGATAAATAACCAACAATAATACTTATGACAATTCCTTTGGTTTGATTATAAGCGTAAGAATATGTTTCACCGTTTTTATCTGTTATAGTATGACTCTTCCATCCTTTAGGTGCACTTCCGGGTTGAAAAATTTCCTGCTTCAATTTTCTTTTTTTAAAAAATAGAAGCACGGCTAACAGGATAAGCAATAAACCAAAGAACATTTTGAATGCAAAACGCGGGATATATTGGGTGGTCAATACGCCAAGAATGGAGCCGGGAATAGTGAATAGTGCGAATACAACACCTGTTTTATAATCAATACGGCCAGAGCGTGCATACGCCACAGACCCGGAAATGGCGTTACATGCAACAAGCGCCATTGAGATAGCTGTAATAATCTCAGGCGATAAGTAATGGTGAGTAAGAATTAAAGCCGGTACTAAAATAAATCCGCCTCCCGCGCCTATTAATGTTCCCAAGACGCCAATAATAAATCCTGACAATAACAATACAAAAAAATTGTCCATTTCAGTTTTACAATGTCAGGCAAGATACCAACTTATGCTTCTTTACTTTTATTACTTTTACTTTCTGTGAACTCCGGCTGTTTTTTATATTGTTTATCGCTTTCGTTAAGACGCGGATAAGCATCTTCGTTCGGTTTTTCTTTGTCACCCCATACAGAGCTGTCTTCCTGTCCTTCTCTTACTTTAAAATCCTTATTCCCGGCATTTTCTTTTTCCACGTGTTTAAGATTTTTATCTGTTACCTTTTTCTTTGCCATAATTTAATTTTTAAATGAGCATCTTAATTCTCTATTGCGAGAGAAACAATTATGCCAGCCTCGCTATTTGCTTTTGATTATTGTTATCGTCAGGAAAAACAGCAGGATGAGGTGTTTATTACACAGTTGAACTTTTTTGCCGGTTATTTATGCCATAGAAACCAGGCATAGGAAATCATATAAACTTTTTGATTTCATTACGTCTCTTCATTTTGCTTTATCACCTGTTGCGGGGCTGCAAACTTTTTTTAAGATCAATAGCCTCTTCATTGGCGGGATTATGTTGCAGAGCAGAATCAGCAAACCTTTTGGCCTGTGCAGTATCACCAAGCATAAGTCTTGCTTTACAAAGTGTAGTAAATAACCGCGCACTGCGGGGCGCATTTTTTTCCAAATCTGTTACATCCTGTTTTAATTGCTCCTTTGTCGTACTGTCGCCGGGATCCTGCTGCAATTTATTTAGCTGGTACTCTACCTTTACCCGGGGGGTTAAAACATTGTCGCGAAGGTCTAACAGTGTTTGATTATCGGGATTAAATTGCAAGCCTTTGTCAGCCCATTGTGCTGCCTTTACAGAATCGCCAAGCAGTGCATTTGAGGTAGCGACTGTTGCAACTGTACTGGCATTGGTACTATCCAGGCCATCTATTTTTACAATTTCAATTTGTTTTTGTGCAAGATTGCGCAGGGTTGTATCTGCGGGGTTACTAATCAGTTTTTGGTTGATGCATTCGAGGCGCTGCACTTCAAGCGTTACATCTGCAAATGCAACTTTGCTAAGAGCAGGAAAGGCAATCATGATAATGGAAATAAGGTACATGGGAATTACCAGTTTGACATCCCGCTTTAGTGCAGTAAAAATAATCGCCGCAATAAAAAGGATGATGCCAAGAGCTGCGAGAACCAATTCATATAACTGCATGCAAACACCATAAATATCAAATAGCAAAACCATAGGATGATATTTAGAATAATAAAGTTATCTGAATTTTGAATGGAAACCGGCATACCGGTAACAGGCAAAAAACAATGTTTATTAAATGTGCAGATTTTGTGGGGTGGAGAAGGCGTGGGAGTGATTGTGCTGGCAATAAAACTACTGATAAAGATCTTGGTGAGTTGGTACTTAAACCAGGTTAAAAAGATCTGTTCAAAACGCCAAAAAGAAATGCTTAAAGAATTTTACTTACCTGATAAAATTTTTTCCAGGGTTTCTTTTATTTCTTCCTGGTTTGATAACAATTTTTGTATTTGTCCGAATATTTCAAAATCTGTCTCTTTTACCAGGACAGTATTATAGAGGCTAATTATCTTTTCAACTTTATCCAGCAGGGCTGATTTATCTGCGGGCGATAAATTTTCATTTTCTTCAGCAAACAGGTCTGTAATGGGAACATCAAGAACTTGTGCGATCTGATACAATTTTGAAAGCTTTGGATCTTTGCTTCCATTTTCAATGCCGCTCAATGTCGTAACTGAAGTTGAAAGCAGCTTAGCAAATGCGCCTTGTTTATAACCTTTCTTTTCACTGAGCTTTTTTATGTTATAACCTACGCGTTGATCTATATTCATAAGTGTGCATTTACAGCTTAAAGGGTTATTTTAAGGCGGGATGGCTGCTGCACAACAGCGCAAAGATAAAATATTTTTTAGCTTGTGCATTGGGCTTTTTAATTTATATACGCATATTTACCTGTCAACTTAAAGCCCGGCTTTAAGAGACTTAAAGCACAGCTTTAAGTAAAACTGAGGTATTTTCTTGGTTGTGCAATTTTATCTTTTCAACTTTATGTTGCCATAAGAAGAGAAACATTATGTTTTCTTTGCTAACCGAAAGATATGAACATCCCGTAACCGCTACAATTGCGCTTCTGCAACAATTAAAAGTAAATGCTACAAACACTACTGTAAATGAAACACTGCAAAATCATCCTGACTATCCAAGCCTTCTAAGTATCAGCGATGCATTAAAACAATGGCATATTGAAAATGTTGCGTTTAAGGTGTCAGGCACTTTTAAAGTGTCATACGCCTATACAGTGTCAACCAGACAAATATTATATCATCCCGTTTACAAATGAAATGCGTTAGCAAAAATAGTTGCATCAAATTGTTTGCATTCATATCGGTTGCCTTATTACTCTCAGTTTTTGGATTTTCACAAACAAAAAATGATGATAGCATTATTCTTTATATTCATAATACCTATTTAGATAATAATGATTTTGTCAAAGAGATTTCTCTCGATTATGATCTGTATTACCCAGCTTACAGACCCGTATCAGAAAGAATTAAGTTAAAAAGGAATACTCCAATTA
>DATBFI010000300.1:0-7897 GCA_036558585.1 Chitinophagaceae bacterium | reverse complement strand
TAATTTTGTTGTTTATTGCTTTCAATTGGGAAAGTAAAAAATTGTTGAAGAGGGCAAACAGCAATATTTACAATAGTTCGACATATGAATGAATGGTTTAAATTATACAGCACGCGTAATTATGCAGAAGCCAATATTATAAAAGGAATGCTTGAAGAAAATAATATCAAAGTAGTTATTATGAATAAGCTCGACAGCAGTTATATTAATTTTGGTGATATTGAATTGTATGTTCCTACCCATTTAAAAGACATTGCAAAAAATTTACTCGACCAAACCCTGACAAATTAATAGCAGTAAACAAATAACGATTGGGCTGCAGTTGCGCTCATGCAGACTCTTATACTTCGCGTCTTTATCGAGCATGCAATACATTTTCAAATTTTTTTTGATATCAGTACATTGCTTATCAACTATCTTTATCAACACATTAGATTTGATGATTCATCTAATCGAAAATCATAAAATCAAATCGTAAATCATTCATGGCTTTACACGCTAAAACTTTTAAAACCCGAACAATTACTGCTGCCGTTTTTGTGGTAGTTATGCTGGGTGGCTTGCTTATTAACCAGTGGACATTTCTTATTCTTTTTTCGATTATACATTTTGGCTGTTGGATCGAATATCAAAAATTAATTGAATTAATTGACAGCGACTATAAAAACATTACTCCTTTTCACAAGTATGGAGTACGGGTACTTGGATGGGGCTTTATGTTGTGGGTCACCAATCCCGCTTTTGATATGGGCGAAATTAGTCTCTACGAAATTGGATGGTGGATACTGATCATTTTATTAATCGCAATACCTGTTACAGAGATCGTATTGAGCAAACAATTTAATCTTAAAAATTTTGGTTACTCACTACTTGGGCTACTTTATATTTCTTTGAGCTGGGGGCTAATGGTTAATTTAAGGGCTGAAGGAATTTTATCTTTTGGCAGCATGGTTACTTTTGATTTGGGCTGGGTGATCCCCGTTGTGCTCATCGCTTCTATCTGGATAAATGATACAATGGCCTATATCGTAGGATCTCTTATCGGGAGAACCTCATTCTCAAAGATCTCTCCAAAGAAAACATGGGAAGGAACATTAGGCGGAGCAATTCTTTCAATAGCAACCGTTACACTGGTTGGCTATTTTGTGTTTGGATTAAGCGATTATTTTTCTCTGCTTGTTATCTCTTCTATTGCTGCTGTAATTGGCACTGCGGGAGATCTACTTGAGAGTAAATTAAAACGAATTGCCGGCGTGAAAGACAGCGGGCATATTATGCCTGGCCATGGTGGCTTTCTCGATCGTTTTGATTCGTTGTTATTTTCCATTCCATTTGTGTGGCTCTATGTAAGATTGTTTGTATGAATGCTTTAATCGTGACTAATGATAACTAATCATCATGAATAAATTCTTTAGTCAATAAGGGTGTAACTTGAATGACAAGCAGAACAATATTTTCAGCTTAATTAAAAAAAAATCAAACTTGTGATAGCCTGTTCAGAGAATCATCCTAACATTTAAACCGCCTCAAAACATGTGTCTTATTTTATTTATCAAAACCGATAAATATGGAGAAACAGTAGTGCTAAAATTTAGGACAGGGAACCCCTTTGCTGCCGGCAGGCCTGGCAATGTATATCAACGATACTTCAACACCGCCGCGGCTTTGTGAAGCTGTTTTCAGATCAGAAATATTTATGTCATAAGTAAGACCAAACCTAAAACTATTATACTCAAGACCAATATACGGAATAAGTGCATCGCTTAAACGAATCCAGCTACCTGCATAAAAACTAACGGGGTTTTCTGAAACGGTCTCATCAGCTACCATAAATTGCATAGCTCCTCCCAACAATGTTTCATGGGCCTTTGCCTGTGTACTGTATAAGGCACTTATATGTAAAGTAGTTGTTTCACCTGTAGGAAAATAACCACCGGCATGAAAGGTGGCCCGCGGATTTAAAAGATAAAAGGAATTTGTGGTAAAATTTTGTTTTGGCCTGTTGATATGATATACGCTAACACCTGCATAAAGATTATCCTTGTCAGTTCTGCTTGTTGTATAAAGAAGACCTGCATTTACATCAAAGTAACTGGATTTAAGAATTGAATTACCAAATGTTTCATTTGTTACACCGGTAAAACCCAATGGGGTCAACTGGTCTTCAAACTTAAGATCAGCAGTATAAATGTTCATGTTGCTGTATGTGGTTTGCAGGCCAAGACCGAGTTGCTTGTAACCATCTTCATCAAAACCTTTATGAAAAGCAGTTGATAAAGAAATATAATTAAACCCTACAGCACCTGCTGCACTTTTATCAGTATAGGCCATTATACCAACACCCCATGTATCACGGTAGTCTATTTTTTTCCGAAGGATTGGAAAATCAACTGAAGCAGTACCCGTTTGATAAGCACGGTTGATGGTTGGCCATTGATTGCGGTAATTGCCGGCAACTCTTACATTGCCATCGAACTTGCCCGTAAATGCAGGGTTTAATGTAAGTGGTGATGAAAAGAATTGTGAGAAATGAGGATCCTGAGCTTTCAGCAAAATTGTGCAGGAAAGAAAGAGCAAGCATAAAATTAAATTTCTCATCACCAGCGGTTTCAGGTTATAAATTTAACGAATATAATTTAGGTTTTATTTGCCTAAAACTTATAAAAAAGTTTAAGATTGAGTTTTACTTCCATAAGCGAGATCACCGGCGTCACCAAGACCCGGAACTATAAAACCTTTTGCGGTGAGTTCTTCATCAATATCGCCGCACCAGATATATACGGTACCTGCTTCCCGCAACACATATTCAATACCTACGGTACACGCAATTGCACACACAACATGAATTTCTGAGGGCGTGCCTTCACTTTTTATTGCTTCGATTGTTTTTACAACGGACGCGCCTGTAGCCACCATCGGATCACTAATAATAACTATCCTGTTATCAAGTGACGGGCAACTGATGTATTCGAGCTGAATATCAAAACTTCCATCACGATGATGTTTTCTATACGCTGAAATAAAGGCATTATCAGCCTTATCAAAAAAATTAAGCATACCGGCATGAAGCGGTAAACCGGCACGCAAAATAGTTGCCAGTACGGGCTGCTCTTTTAATACTTTACTGGTGTGTATGCCCAGAGGTGTTTGTACTTCTGTTTCCTGCCATGGTAACTGTTTGCTTATTTCATAGGCCATTACTTCACCGATGCGTTCCAGATTGCGGCGAAAGCGCATACGGTCTGTCTGCACATCCGTATCACGTAATTCACTTATCCAGTTGGTAACCGTGCTATGATACTCACTTAAATTAGTAACCATGTTGCTAAGGTAAGTCGTTTATTATTTATCGTTTTATTGTTTGCTTGTAATACCTACCAAACACCTTGGCCGGTATAGCGAGTTGGTAAAATATTCTGTGTGTGCCACAACATTTGCACTGATTGATCTTTTATCACACTCTTATAATCTTAGTAGTTAGGAATTACTATCGGCGAAAGAATCTGGCGGCAAACATCAAAAAACCAACATTAACTTCCGGCATTTAAATTTGCATCTCAAAAATAGTTATGCAGTATCGTGCTATTGGTTTAATGAGCGGCTCTTCACTGGATGGATTGGATATTGTTTATGCAGAATTTGAAGAAACAGGCGGCAAATGGATCTATGATATTAAAGCAGCAACATGCGTTGAATACAATGATGAGTGGATTGAAAAATTAAAAGCCGCCCCGCAATTAAGTGCTTATAAGTATCTTTTGCTGCATGCTGCTTTTGGAAAATTTACTGCAGAGAAAGTCCGTGATTTTATTGAAAGCAATGATCTTCATCACAAAGTTCAGTTGATTACATCGCATGGACACACCGTTTTTCATTCACCAGATTTGGGAATGACAGCACAACTTGGGGACGGCGCTACGATTGCAGCATTAACAGGCATTAATGTGGTAAGCGATTTAAGAATGATGGACGTGGTGCTGGGCGGACAGGGGGCACCAATAGTTCCCGCAGGAGAAAAATTACTTTTTAAAGACTATACTTATTTTTTGAATCTTGGAGGTATTGCAAATATTTCTGCAAACATCAATACTTATATTGCTTTTGATGTTTGCCCTGCCAATCGCGTTCTAAATATGCTTGCCAATAAAGAGGGCAAAGTATATGATGACAGAGGAGAAATGGCAAAAACCGGTTCTGTTAATAATGCGCTGCTTAGTCAATTGAACAGCCTGGATTACTACAGGCAACCTTATCCTAAATCGCTTGCAAATGATTTCGGTGTGGAAGTTGTTTTTCCGTTAATACAGTTATCCAAAATTTCCATTGCAGATGCACTAAGAACATATACAGAACACATCGTTGAGCAAATTGTAAACGCAATTGGGAATGTTCAACATCAAGCTTATGCTAAACAAAGTTTAACGGCCAATCCGGAATTTCAAACATCTGTCCAACTTCTTGTAACAGGCGGCGGTGCATTCAACAATTTTTTAATAGACCGGTTAAAAGATGCACTCAAAATCTTTAATATTGATGTAATAGTCCCTGATGAGAAGCTTGTAAAATTTAAAGAAGCCCTGGTTATGGCGTTACTTGGGATTCTTAGATGGAGAGAAGAAGATACGGTTATCAATACAGTTACAGGAGCGAGCCGGAGCAGCATTGGAGGATCTGTATGGATAGGATTAGAGGCATGAAGATTTGATAAGGGCTAAGACAAAAAGAGAATAAGATGTACTGTTTTAAGTATTACTAACCCACAACACAACAGGAAACGATTCATGAATTTGTTTAAATTGCTTATCTAAAATTGTTTGCTATGCCTGTAGCTGCTCCTTTCAATCTAAAGAAATGGATTGATGAACACCGTGATCTGCTCAAGCCACCTGTAGGGAACCAGTGCATTTATAAAGACGCAGAAAATTTTATTGTAATGGTAGTTGGTGGCCCCAATGCACGCAAGGATTATCATTATAATGAAAGCGAGGAATTGTATTACCAGTTAGAGGGGAACATTGTCTTAAAAATTATTGATGACGGCACGCCAAGGAATATTCCCATCAATGAAGGGGATATGTTCTTACTGCCCCCGCAAACACCGCATTCTCCGCAAAGGCCTGCAAATACAGTTGGTCTTGTAATTGAAAAAGTGCGTGAAGAGGCCGAAGATGAAAAAGATGCATTTATGTGGTTTTGCGAGAACTGCGGAAATAAACTGTACGAAGAATTTGTTTTTGTAAAAGATATTGTAAAACAGTTGCCACCAATCATGGAAAAATTTTATTCCTCTGAAGATTTAAGAACATGCAAAAAATGTGGTGCCGTTATGCAGCCCCCTCAAAAAAAATAATTTATTGTCAAGCGTACGCGCAGGCAGTCTAAACAATCAATAATCAGCTTTTAAAAAGACCATTTTGAAAATTGATATTCATACCCACATTATGCCCGAAAAAGTACCGAACTGGGTGCAAAAATTTGGGTATGGAGAATTTATTCATATAGAGCATCGCAATTGTAAAGCCTGCATGATGAAAGGGGATAAGGTTTTTCGTGAAGTAAGTGACAACTGCTTTCAACCTGGCGTGCGCATAAAGGAAATGGACGAGCATCATGTAACGATCCAGGTGTTATCAACAATCCCCGTTCTTTTTAACTATTGGGCAAAACCAAAGGATGCATTAGAGACCTCAAAATTTTTTAATGATCATATTGCGGACACCGTTGAAAAAAATTCCGGACGTTTTATTGGTATTGGCACTGTACCATTACAGGACGTTGATATTGCTGTTGAAGAGATGAAACGATGTGTGCATGAGCTCAAAATGCCAGGTCTTGAAATTGGAACAAATGTGAATGGAAAAAATTTAAGCGAAAAAGAATTCTTTGCGTTTTATAAGGCAGCAGAGGAATTAGGTTGTGCATTGTTTGTTCATCCCTGGGAAATGATGGGAGAGGCACAAATGCAGCGATATTGGCTCCCCTGGCTTGTGGGCATGCCTTCAGAAACTTCCCGTGCAATTTGTTCCATGATATTTGCTGGTGTGTTTGAACAATTTCCAAAACTGCGAATTGCATTCGCACATGGTGGCGGCTCATTTCCTTTTATCATTGGCAGAATTGAACATGGTTTTCATGTTCGTCCTGATCTTACTGCATTTGACAATAATATAAATCCCCGCAATTACCTAGGAAAATTCTGGATCGACAGCCTGGTTCACGATGCTGATGTTCTTCAGTATTTAATCAACCTTATGGGTGACGAAAAAATTTGCCTGGGTACTGATTATCCCTTTCCACTTGGTGAATCACAACCTGGTAAACTCATTGAAGAAATGCAACTTGATAATGTTATATCGAAAGAAAAATTACTTTATCAGAATGCGAGAGAATGGTTAAACATTTAACCCAATGGTTAATTGGTTTCCCCACCGAATATTGCATTTTCATAAAAAAAGCCGGCAATAAAACCGGCTTTTATTTTTGCACCACGCCATTCCTATCCTAATTCTTTCGTCTCCCTCCTCCAGGATATTGAATGTCTGACTGTGATTGCACACGGTGCTGAGGCATTTGTTGTACATGTTGCCATCCATGTGGTACGGGCTGCTGGTTAACGTTTGGACTAGTTCTGTTTTGATAAGAATTATTATCCTTTCTTTCTATGCGGTAATCCTGCTGCTGATTTTGCCTTTCCTGGTTTATTCGTTGTTGATTTATCTGGTTACTCTTTTGCTGATTAATTCTTTCCTGCTGATTGAACCTGTCGTCGCTGTTTCTATTTGGATGCTGCGGTATATTCATTTGCTGAGCACTCCTCTCTTCAGAAGGATCATAGTGCCTTGTATCCGGAATGTCGTTTTTATTATCTCTCCTGATATCAGGCACATCATTGTCTATTCTGTCATTAATATTCGGCTTGCGATCTTTCACAGGAGGAGGAGTATTATTACGTTGTGGCGTTCTAATAACATCCTTTTTTTGCTGAGGCGGTATATTACGATTTTGCTGAAGCGGCACATTCTGAGTATGATTTGACTGGGATTGTGCAGACCTTATTCTGTCAGCACTTACTCTTTCAGGAGTAAGCCTGTCATCCTTTTTGATCTCGGGTCTGTACATTCTTATAGTTTTGTTACCCACTATTCGCGTATTACCGGGCCGTGCCTCATTATTTATTCTGACAGTATTTATTCTGTTGCCAGTGAATCTTTCCACTTCTGTTCTGTTAGGCCCTGTTACATACCTTGTATTACGATATATATTTGTGTTTTTAATGATCGTGGTGTTTTTGATAATCGTCACATTACGTCCTCTGTCCACTACATAATGATTAAAATAAGGATTGGTGATATAACGTCTTTGTACAAAGCACCACCTGTCAGCAGGGATATAATTTCCCCATGAAAATCCAAGACTGATATTTATACCAGGAGCAAGGGGTGCCCAGCCATAATAATCACCGCCGGTACGCCAGCCTACCCATGCAGGCCCCCATTCATAACCCGGTACCCACATCCAGCCATAGAATGGATCATAGGCCCAGCGGCCATAGTGAAACGGAGCCCACCCCCAATTGTAGTTTGAAACCCATGTCCAACCGAAATTTGTATATACCCAATGACCATTTGAATAATAAGGGACAAATCCTGTTTCACTGCAAATCCATACCTGCCCATACGTGGGTGAAGTAATCCATCTTCCATAAGGACTAAGCTGATCAACGAACACATCAATGCTTACATTTGATGAACTATTGTCATAAGAGTCTTTATTATTGTCATAGTTGTCATAAGTATCAGAGTATGCATCCGGATCGGAATTTGAATAAGTGTCTTCGTTAGCCTCGTACTGGGCGGATGCATAACGCCCGGTACTGCATGACACAAGTGCAGTAAAT
>DATBFI010000299.1:0-11038 GCA_036558585.1 Chitinophagaceae bacterium | reverse complement strand
AATCCATCCATATCTTAAACTATCGGGGAATAAACTGATAGCTAATAAAGCAGTCAGGTAATAAATAATATCAGGAATTATATAAGTGAGCAATGGATTTGACCCGGCCGGTTTAAAGAAATTTGTCCACCGCTGAATTTTTTTTATGTCAATTAACCAATATAAGAAAGTAAATATGATACAACAAAATCCTGCACTGTATAAACACCATGTTGGAGTGGCATATATTTTTGATATTTTAAAATAGGGGCGCAAAAAATAACCGGCAATAAATAATAACAGTGTAAAAATAAATGCCTGCACAAAGCGATTTCTGTGATTTGTAATTTTTCGTTCATCAAAAAATATTAAGGTTAAAACAAGACCACATAAAGTAATTGAAGTATGTGCTGCATTTCCTTTTTGTGCAGCTATCCACCACAGCCAGTTCGAATCTTTTACGGATTGGAGGGAACCTAATGCATAAATAGTGACACAAACTGCAATCAATATTGCCAGTAAATATTTATCTCCTTTGCATAGCTGGTAAAAAATGCATGAGTACAAATATGCCCATCCGATCAGACCTAAAATACCCCACCACTTTGGCGTTATGAATTCGCCATTGGTTCCTTTATATAAAATAGCAAGTATGATCAGAGTAATGAAACCTATAGCTCTTAAAATATAAACTATTGTTTTGTTGTTTGTGTAGTACACTTTCCAGATCAAAATCACGGCGGCAAAAAATAATAAGGCCCAGAGATCAACTGACATTCCCATTAATGCTTCATTATAATTACCTCCCTCTGCATTTACCATAAATACGCCTAACACCAATAAACCTAATGTGCGGAAAAGAATATGCTCCTGCAATTGAAGAAAACTTGCACCTTTTGCAATCCTGTTGTTAAGCGCAAAAGGAATGGCCATGCCCACAATAAACAAAAAGCCCGGGAACACAACATCTACAAACGACATAGCATCAGCATTTGCCGGCATATGTTTCATCCATGCCGGAATATCCCTTACCCCGGCCAATTCATTCACAAAAACCATTACGAGGATTGTAATTCCGCGAAAAGCATCAATTGATAAAATTCGTTGCTTACTTAGCAGGTTATATCGCATGCAGATTGAATAAAGAAAGATTGAAGAGAAATCCGGCAGTGAATATAAAGTAAATTTGTTACTTGTAAATTGCGGTACTATCTTTTGAGTTAATGTGTAAGTTATAAACAGGTATGACAAGAGAAGAAAAGTTTATGTATGAAGCCATTAAAATGGGTATTGAGGGAATGCGTAATAATCTTGGCGGACCATTTGGTTGTGTAATTGTAAAAGATGATATGATAATTGGCAAAGGTTGCAACAGCGTAATTGTCACGAATGATCCCACTGCACATGCGGAGATAGTTGCTATACGCGATGCCTGTATGCATCTTGGATCGTTTCAATTGCAGGATTGTGAAGTATATGCAACATGTGAGCCTTGCCCTATGTGCCTGGGTGCGATCTACTGGGCACGTCCCAAAAAAGTTTATTATTCGAACTCAAGAGCAGACGCTGCAAATATTGGCTTCGATGACTCTTTAATTTATAAAGAGCTTACTTTGCCAATTGAAGAAAGAAAAATAGAAATGGAATGTGTACAAAATGATGAAGCAATAAAAATGTTCGAAGAGTGGATATTGATAAATAATAAAACACTTTATTGATGCAGCCAATTTTCTCCTGTTGAACAACGCGCTAAGAATCACAGGAGGAAATTCAATTGTTTTGTACAAATAAAAAAGGCCATGATAAACACGGCCTGTATGCAAAAATTGATTTAAAATATTATCCTTTCTTTACTACTTCCCCATCAATCGTTAAAGTAACCGGTTCAGTAACATTTGCAAATTTTACGGTAACCGTTTTTGTAAAGGCTCCCTCGTTGGCAGCATTATAAGTAACTTTTATTGTTCCTGTTTTGCCTTTTAGTATGGGTGTTTCCGGATATTCTGGTTTGGTACATCCGCATCCCGCTACTGCGGATTCAATAACTACCGCCTTATCAGAAGTATTGGTAAATTTAAATTCAGTAGTTACGGGTTTACCTTGTTCAACTTTTCCAAATGAATGTTTAATCTCTTTAAACTCAACAGGAGCGTTGTTTTGAGCAAAAACAGGAACAGCAGCGATTAATGTAAGAATAACTAATAGTTTTTTCATAATTGTGAATTAAGATTGTGAAATTATAAAAATTCAGGAATTAACTACCTGGTTTCATTTTTTCTATTGTTGAATTGCCCGGAGCGGCATTGTCAGGCGTTTTATAGGTTTGGCCATGGAATTTAATTACCTGGCTTAAGCCGCCATTTAAAAATACGGTCACTACTTTATGAAATTCGCCTTCGGTTGCCCCATTAAAGCCGATCCCAATTTTAAATGTTTCTCCCGGCGCATATGGACCCGGTTTCCACTTTGGAGTAGTACAACCACAACCTACTTGCACATTCTCAATTTTGACAGAGTCTTTGGAAATATTTTTAACATCAAGCTCAAATTCAGCTGGTTTTCCAAATGGGATCTTACCAAAATCATGATCTAATTCTTTAAATTCTACAACTTTGGTAATATCATTTTGTTGCTGTTGTTGCTGTGCAGCGGGAGTTTGCGCTTTCAACAGAGTTATAGCAAAAAGGGTGGGTACGAATAACAATAACTTTTTCATTATATAAAATTTTCGGCTGTAAAAATATTGATTTCTTTTCTTTGAAGATCTTCAAAATGATAATAGTTCTTTAAAAGTTAATTAATTAATATATCCGGTACCAGCAACAGGTTTCGCCATAATGATGTTACCGGCTTTTTTATTGTCCGGTTAATTTTTCTGTTCAGAAATGTAAACAGTATTTTTGATACATGGAAAAAGCCATTTCAATACACCAGAACGAAAGCATGCTCTCTTATGAAGACTTCCGTAATGAAGTTTTAAAAGATTATCGCATTGCTTTGGAAAGTCGTGAAGTAAGCTTATTAGGCCGCCGCGAAGTTCTTACCGGCAGGGCTAAGTTTGGCATTTTTGGTGATGGAAAAGAAGTGGCGCAGGTTGCTTTGGCAAAATTTTTTAAGCCTGGTGACTGGCGATCTGGTTATTATCGCGACCAAACTTTTGTTTTTGCCACTGGCATCGCTATCCCTCAGCAATTTTTCGCCCAGTTATATGCAGATACTGATACAACTCACGAGCCCTTTAGTGCGGGGAGACAAATGTGCAGTCATTATGCTTCGCGGAATTTTAATGAAGATGGAACGATATTGCCTCTTGCACATCAAAAAAATGTTGCAGCAGATATGGCACCAACTGCTGCCCAAATGCCCCATAGTGTCGGTTTAGCCCTCGCTTCCAAATTATTCAGGAATTCAGAGGTTTTAAAAGATTTTACTCATCTTTCCACCAACGGAAATGAAATTTGTTTCTGTACTATTGGTGATGCATCTACGTCTGAAGGTCATTTTTGGGAAGCAATAAATGCTGCAGGTGTACTACAGGTGCCTTTAGCCGTGTTTATATGGGATGATGGATATGGAATTTCTGTACCTGTAAAATATCAGACTACAAAAGGTTCTATATCCGCTGCCCTGAGAGGACTGCAAAAAAGATATGATACCAATGGCATAGAAATATACACTGTAAAAGGTTGGGATTATGCAGGCATGTGTGAAGTGTTTGAAAGTGGCTTGCAAAAAATAAGAGAAACACATGTGCCAGCGGTTTTTCACGTTGAAGAGGTGACGCAACCGCAAGGTCATTCTACGTCGGGCAGTCATGAACGCTATAAAACTGCAGAGCGCCTGGAATGGGAGAGGGAATGGGATTGTATCAAAAAAATGCGCAAGTGGATAATTGAAAATGGTATCGCCACACACGATGAACTGACGACACTCGAGGAAACAGCAAAGCATAATATAAAACAAAGCAGGAATCTTGCATGGGAAGAATACATTAATCCAATAAAGGAACTCGCCGGTAAAACAACAGAGGTCATTAAATCAATTACAGTAAATGACATTGAGAATCATAATCAGCTTCAAAAAATCGCTAAAGACCTTGAGCGGAATAAAGAACCTCTTCGCCGCGATGTAATGCGCAGTTTGTCCCTCGCTATCGATACCGCAAAAAATTCTCCTTCCATAGCACAGTTGAAAGATTATTACAACGAACTAAAAGAACAAAATAAATCATTATATAATTCGTGGATTTTTAACGAAGGGGCAAGCAATGCTCTGAATATAAAGGAAGTAAAACCGGTGATTGCTGAAGATGCACCCACAATAAACGGTTACGAAGTGCTTAATAAATATTTTAACCAGCTGTTTGCTGCCAATGCTGCAATAGTGGCTTTTGGTGAAGACGTTGGATTAATCGGAGATGTAAACCAGGGTTTCTCCGGCCTTCAGAATAAATATGGTGAAAACCGGATTTTTGATACTGGTATTCGTGAACTTACTATAATAGGGCAGGGGATAGGTCTTGCATTGAGAGGTTTGCGTCCTATTGCAGAAATTCAGTATGTGGATTACTTGGTGTACGGACTTCAACCTTTGGCAGATGATGTTGCAACAATGCTATACCGAACAAAAGGTTTACAGTATTGTCCTTTGATCGTGCGTACGAGAGGACATCGTCTTGAGGGTATCTGGCATAGCGGCTCTCCCATGGGCATGATCATCAATGCGCTCCGCGGCGTACATGTGTGTGTGCCAAGAAACATGGTACAGGCAGTTGGCATGTACAATACAATTTTGCAAAGTACAGATCCTGCTATCATTATCGAATGTTTGAATGGGTACAGGTTAAAAGAAAAATTGCCATCTAATCTTTTGGAAATGCGTGTTCCTCTTGGAGTTCCGGAAATTATAAAAACGGGCAACGACATTACCGTTGTATCATATGGATCTACTCTTCGTATTGTGCAGGATGCTGTTGCAAGGCTCGAAGAAGAAAAGATCAGTTGTGAAATAATTGATATACAAACCTTACTTCCCTTCGATATTCATCATAAGATTGTTCAATCACTCAAAAGAACTAACCGCATTGTTTTTGTTGACGAAGATGTGCCCGGTGGCGCTGCTGCTTATATGTTTAATAAAGTAATGGAGGAACAGGGAGGTTATCGCTGGCTCGACGTTGCACCAAGAACAATTACCGCAAAAGAACACAGGCCCGCTTATGGCAGTGATGGAGATTATTTTAGCAAACCAAACGCGGAAGATGTTGCTGAAACAATAAGGGAGATGATTGCTGAAGGACGGTGAGTAATTCATTGAGAGCATGGATGAGCTCTTCTGATCTAACAGTCACAATCCTATGGTCAATTCTTATACTTCATTTCACATTTCCACATTTTCACATTTTCACATTAATTTTCTCCTTCGCCCATTTTAGTGCCATTTTTAATTGTTCTTCTATGGTCAGCTTTGTATTATCTAAAACAAGGGCGTCATCTGCTTTGCGCAAAGGGCTTATTTCGCGATTACTATCAATATAATCTCTCATGGCAAGATTCGTTTTTACTTCTTCGATTGTTATATTGTGATCTTTTTCATAAAGTTCTTTAAATCTGCGTTCTACTCTTACGCCTGTATCAGCGGTCATAAAAATTTTTAGCTCTGCCGTTGGAAAAACAGTAGTGCCAATATCTCTTCCATCCATGACAATACCTTTTTTTTCTCCCATTTTTCTTTGTTGTTCAACTGCAAATTCTCTTACTTCTTTAATTGTTGAAACGTTACTTACATTTTCACTTACCAGCATATCTCTTATCAGTGATTCTACGTTTTCACTGTTGAGATACATATCACTTTTTTGCGTGTAAGGGTTGTAAATAAATTCGAGGTTAATGTTTTTTAGCGCTTCCATTACTTTTTTCCTGTTATTCCAATCAATATGATTACGCAAAAAGTATAAGGTTATCGCGCGGTACATAGCACCGCTGTCAATAAAAATATAATTCAGTTTTGCCGCAAGCTGCCGGGCAAGCGTGCTTTTACCGCAGGAAGAATAGCCGTCAATGGTAATGATTATCTTCTTCATTGCGCGGTAAAAATGATTAAAAAATGGTATTTGCAACCAAAAACTCGTTAATGCCGACCCTTTGTTTATTGTGAAACTACTTCCACACCCGGATGTTTTGACGGATCGAATGCAAACCTTGTATCGGGCAAAGCAGCATTGGTATTTACGTTTGAAAGAGAAAATTCAATGATGTTATCGCTTTTGTCTATCACCTTTGCTTTTAAAATAAGATTTTTTGTTTTATCGACATATACTGTCACCTGTTTAAAATTTTTTCTCTGATCGGTGGGTTTCATCTCGATCTGATGATAGTTTCCTGTACTGGAAACAAGTTTATAAGTAAAATCTTTGTCATAAAAGTTTGATAATAATTTTTGAGGTGACAGCATTTTTTCATCATCATTTTCCACATCAGCTACAGTAACTTCATCTTCTCCATTATAATTCCATACTTTACTGCCATTACAGAAAATTTCTGTACTTCCCTGTTTCAGATAATATTGGTCCCCTTTTATACTTATTTTTCCTTTTACTGAACCTTTTAAGGAATTATTCCTGTCTTTCGTTGTATAATAAAAGTTTGCTGTAATGCCTTTCAGGGTTTTTAATTTTGCGCTGACATCGTCCAGAATTTTTTTTGCATTGGGATCGTTTTGCGCATTTACCAATCCTGTAAATCCGGCGATTATCAATAATATAAGATAGATTTTTTTCATTTTTATTTTCCTTTTTGGGTTCGCAAAGTTAGAGTAATACTAGTATTATTTATTTATCTCTTTGTTTACAATTTCATTTCTGTTATAAACAATTTTGTTGCCCGCTTTTTGATTTATACAGCAAAACATAAGTTTTTTAATTTTATTAACTGATATACGGTCATTTTGAACTTTGTATGGTATAATTTGCCGGGAAAACATAACTTTGCCAACTTTTATGAAAATTTTTCTGCGTGTTTTTCTGGCTTTGTTGTTGTTTACTTCCTGCGCTTCAAAATTAGGCAAGGTCTTAAAAAGCAAGGATAATGAGTACAAGTTAAAAATGGCTGAACAATATTATGCTCAGAAAAAATACAATCAGGCACAACAGGTATTTGAAGATGTGATGCCTTTCTTCAGAGGAAGTGAAAAATATGAAGATATATTTTATAAATATGCTTACTGTGCTTATTACCAGAAAGATTATATGAATGCGGAAAGCCTTTTCAAAACATACCTTGAAAATTTCCCTAATAGTCCACGGGTGGAAGAAGTAGATTACATGCATTGTTATTCTTATTACAAACAGTCCCCTAAAGTTGATCTTGATCAAACTGCCACATCAAAAACAATTTCATTGATGCAGGCTTTTATTAATACGCATCCCGAATCGTCAAGGGTAAAAGATGCAACACAGATCATTGACGTGTGCAGGAACAAGCTCGAAGCGAAAGAATTCAAGAGTGCACAATTGTATTACAACCTTGCTTATTATAAAGCCGCTGCGGTTGCTTTTGCAAGCCTGATAGACGATTATCCTGATTCCGATAAAAGTGATGAATATAAACTTGCCTCAATAAGATCATACTTCAAATATGCGGAAATGAGTGTGGTAGAGAAGCAGGAGGAAAGGTACGGGAAGGTAATTGCAGAATGCGCCGACTTTAATGACCGTTTCCCGAACAGTAAGCTTTCGACAGAAGTAAATAATTATAAAACACTATCAGAAACCAATATAAAAAATTTGAAAAATGAACAAACTAAGGAAACATCTAAGCGCTAATACAGCAAGCATTGTAGAAGCGAAAAACCTTTCAGAAATAAAAGCTCCAACCGGGAACCTTTATGCATCAATCGCTATAATTGCGAAAAGAGCTAATCAAATAAACATTTCCATAAAAGAAGAATTGCATAATAAGCTTGAGGAATTTGCAAGTCATACGGACAGTTTGGAAGAGATTCACGAAAATAAAGAGCAAATAGAAATTTCGAGAGCTTATGAGAGAATGCCAAACCCCGCAATATTGGCAACACAGGAATTCCTCGAAGGGAAAATTTATCATCGTACTAATGATGATGATCTGTTCCGTTAAATTTTGTTATGATAATTTTATAAACAGAACGGCAGTTTAAAACACTGTCGTTTTTTATTACTTTAGAGGATGTAATGTTAAGTTGAAACTCGCATTAAATGCTTGACGGCAAAAAAATATTACTGGGAATAACGGGCAGTATTGCTGCCTATAAATCTATTTTGCTCGTGCGGTTATTGGTGAAAGCCGGCGCCGAAGTAAGGGTAATAATGACTCCATCTGCAAAAAGTTTTGTTTCCCCGCTTGTGTTGTCAACACTGTCAGGCAATAAAGTATTAACTGATTTGTTTGATGAAGACACGTGGGCAAATCATGTAATGCTTGGGCGCTGGGCAGATGTAATGCTGATCGCACCATTAAGTTGCAATACCCTTTCGAAAATGGCATCGGGTCAATGTGATAATTTATTACTTGCCGTTTATTTATCCGCTACATGTCCCGTTGTAGTTTCACCTGCAATGGATGAAGATATGTGGCGTCACCCATCTTCCAAAAGAAATATCGAATTGCTTGAGTCATATGGAAACAGCATTATTGATGTTGAAACGGGTGAACTGGCGAGTGGATTATTTGGTGAAGGCCGTATGGCAGAGCCTGAAACTATTGTGCAATATCTCTCTGAAAATTTTTTTCGCAGTAAAGAATTGAATGGCAAAAAGGTTTTGGTTACCGCAGGACCTACCCATGAGGCCATTGATCCCGTTCGGTTCATAAGCAATCATTCATCAGGAAAAATGGGCTTTGCTTTAGCCGAAGCTTTCTATATTAAAGGAGCAGATGTGCAGCTTGTGACAGGTCCCACGAATCAAAGAACAAATTTTAATGGTATAAAAGTCACCCATGTGGTAAGTGCGGAAGATATGTACAATACCAGCATTTCTTTTTATGAAGATGCTGATATCACAGTGATGAGTGCTGCAATCGCAGATTATAAACCTGAAACAGTTGCCGCGGAAAAAATTAAAAAAACAAATGATGCGCTAACATTACCACTTTCAAAAACAAAGGATGTTTTAAAAGAACTCGGAGAAAAGAAAAAGCCAAACCAATTATTAATTGGCTTTGCTCTTGAAACAAGTAATGAAAGAGAATATGCGCTAAAAAAATTAAGATCTAAAAATGCTGATATGATCGTGCTTAATTCTTTGCGGGATGCCAATGCCGGATTTGGATATGATACAAATAAGGTGGTCGTATTTGATAAAGACGGCTATGAGCATGCATTAAATCTTTCTTCAAAACAAACAATTGCGCAGGAAATTGTAAATCTTATTATACAAAAGATAAATGCTTAAGAAAAGAATATTATTTCTGATAGTTATAATCGCATGCGGAGTTTCATCCGGGGCCCAGGAACTACAGGCAAAGGTTACCATACTCTCGCAGCAGATCGGGACCAATGTTAACAAGAATATTTTTACCACACTGCAAACACAGCTTTCAAACCTTATCAACAATCGTAAATGGACTGGCGATGTTTTTCAGCCGCAGGAAAAAATTCAATGTAATTTTTTGATTAATCTTCAAAGCGTGGATGATGACAATATCTACAAAGCCACGCTAACGGTACAAGCCGCAAGGCCAGTTTATAATTCTTCCTATCAAACGCAGCTGGTAAATTACCAGGATGCAGATTTTTCATTTAAATATATCGAGTATCAGCCTGTTGAATTTAATGAAAACAGGGTAGCAGGCACTGATCCGCTTGCAGGTAATCTTACTGCAGTAATTGCATATTATGTTTATATTATTCTCGGGTTGGATTATGATTCTTTTAAACTGAAAGGAGGAACAACATATTTCCAGGAGGCACAAAATATTGTAACAAGTGCACCTGAGGCCAGAAATATAGGCGGATGGAAATCTTTTGATGGTAACCGAAATCGTTATTGGTTGGCAAACAATGTAACCAATAATAAGCTTAATGTTATACACGATATTCTTTATGCTTATTACCGTACGGGATTAGACAATTTGTACAGCAACGAAACAAATGCCCGGGGAAATCTTTTGAATGCATTAAGCAAACTGCAGGATTTTAACCAGGAAAATCCAAACACAATGATAATGCAGTTCTTTATGCAAAACAGGAGTGATGAACTGATTGGTATTTTTAAAAAAGCCGATCCGGGCACAAAGGCCAGGGCCAGGGAAATACTTGCAAAACTTGACGTGGGAAATATTACAAAATATCAAACGGAATTAAAATAATTTATGAGGCTGACTTTATTTGTAATGCTCATTTGTCTTTTTGCAGCATGCAGATCTCCCAATAAAATGCCTAACGATATAATCGGTATTGATAAAATGAAATTAATTGTATGGGATATGATACGTGCTGGTGCCTTATCAGAAAATAAGTTTGGCAGGTACCCGGATAGTTTAAAAATGAAAAGCATTCAAATGTTTCAGCAGGTATTTGCTGTTCATGGCATAACTAAAGACGAGTTTTATAAAAGTTACAGGTATTATGAAGCACATCCTGATAAAAACAAAATACTTATGGATTCTGTATATGCGTATGCCAACAGGCAGCGACAGGATCTGTACAAACGAATGCGATAAGTATTGTTATGAGTAAAAGCCTGGCGGTTTGCTTTTGATTGGATGTATATGGTTTGTAGATCAACAAAATTTTTACATCAAAGAGGCGGCTATATTAAAATTTTGAAGCAAATTATTTTACAGTTAATGATTTTACTGCGAGTTATAGTTTTTGTAGTGTAACACAAATGAGAAACTTACAGCAATGACTAAGAACATTTTACTTAACAACGATCTTAAATATGAATAAGGTTTTTACTAATGCAGATGAAGCCATTTATGATGTACAGGATGGCGATACGATTATGTTTAGTGGTTTCGGTTTATGTGGCATTCCGGAGAATTCTATTGAGGCCCTGGTGCGCAAAGGCGTTAAGAATCTC
>DATBFI010000298.1:0-2946 GCA_036558585.1 Chitinophagaceae bacterium | reverse complement strand
AGCTGCTAAATAGAGTATTCACAAGTAAATGGATCACTGTAATTGGGGGAATGTGCTATTCTATCTACCTGCTGCACTATGCGATCACTTATTTTATTATACAAACTTTTACGAAAAATATTTTCTCTTACAGTTATGTTACAGATATTTTTATTCAAAGTATAATTATCATTCCCGCCATTCTTGTTATAAGTGCAATTTTTTTTGTATCGCTGGAAAGACCATTTATGGATATAAACTGGCCCCACAGTTTAAAAAATTTTCTTCAAAGATTTTATACTCGTTTTTTTATGTCATCAAAAGCACCGAGCAACTGAAGTAAGCATTTTTTTTACATAGAATTCAGGTTACTAAGTACCTCAAGTAAACACTTATGGATCGCTAAATTTAATAAGCACCTTTCAAAATAGGTTAGTAAACCTTACTGTGCTCATCTATTTTTGGTTTATCATGCGGTGGAGTAACAGGAACCCCTTCGGCACGTTCAAACGCATTGGCAGAGCCATCCGAATTAATTTCTTCGCTCTCTTTTGATACGTTATTTTTTTCACTCTTTTTATTATCCCGTGTAAGGTTTTCCCCATCTTTTATTCCGGCCATTACATTATCTTCCTCGCTTTTAGGATTAATAATATTCTCTGAAGCAGGATTATGTGGATAGCCTTCAAAATCCTGGTCAATATGCTTATCATTGCTTTTTTGCACCTCTTCTTTTTTCTTAATAGGACGGTTTTGCCCTGGTGTTTTATATTCCGTTTTCATAATTTCTTTTTTAAAAAATAATGAAAATTTTGTGCCGGATTAGTTTTTCCACACCGGTAATTTAACTCTTTATAGGGACAGATTTCAGTGTTAATTACAGTAGTCGCTTGTGTTCTTACTAAAAGTACTAATTCAATCCTGACAGATCATTTTAAATTCCCGGTGTAATGACAGAATAATTGTTTGCTTATAAGTTTAATTTGTATTATGATGTCCTTACTTGTTATTTTTTTATTTGTTATGACTTTAATAAGTTGTGGCAATAATAAACAAACACTACAAACATTCAATTATTGACCGATTCTCTTCTATATTAGATACGTTTCGTAAATCATGATAACACAGATATACAGGACTCTTCTTTAAAGAGAACGGATTCTATGAAAGCAGAAGCGATGTAGTGAAATAAGTGTCTGCTCAAATGTTTGCATCGAATGAGATGAAATTTCGAAAGGTATGAAGTGGCTTTTTTAGACACGGTTTCAAGAACCTGTCTCACAGGTATTGCACCACCGTCTCAAGGTGATCTTAAATTTAGCCGCCATAAAAGCTTCGATGATTTTAAACAAACTCCTACTTCACTCTAAGTTAAACAAACAGCTAACTGTTTCCAAATATTTAATCTTTGTTAACGCTCAAATGCGTTAACTTACACTTATCTGACAAGTTCTGGCGTTAAAGAGAATCAGAATCGATTTTGAAAATTGGCGATCACATCTGCACAAGATATATTTATACCATGCTTTTAAATTAACGCAATGCAACACGATACTATAGTTCAATTTGTCTGCTTCGAAACAAACATAGAAATTGATGAATTTGTTCCCAGGTGGGAATATTATGCGAAACGCTTTGCAAACAAAGATGTTGAAGTAACACTGCAACAACAAACCAATATAAAGAACAGGTTTAAATATGTATCCCAGCAAAAATGTCCTGAAGATAATTTTCAATTTGCCTTTATGAAGGGAAGACTCTCAGAAAATTTTCCTGATTGTAATGTAAAAGTATTTCAGGCCGGGGGGTATACGCCCCTGCAAATTGAGTGCATCCATGATACGGATACACACGACGTTAAAATAATATTTTTTATTAACGGGGCTGAATCTGATATTACTCTTTATAAGCAATTACCATTTTACCGGTTTTTAAATATTTATGAGGCCTATTATGAAAGCTGCTTCTTTCAGTATATCCTGGAATTTTTTGTAGAAGAAACCTATGCACGTGATCTCATACGTCAACTAAAACTGAGAACAAGCGATGCCGAAATAGGAATGTACAAGGAATGCGTAGTACTCAGTGAATAAATAATCCTATTCTCCTTCATATTTTAAACTTTTTTACTCATACCAGTAAAATATTTCTTCTCCAATAGCATCAACAAGTCCCTGGTCTGTTGCTCCATCCATTTTCCAACCACTTTTTGTACAACGGATTACACCCACATACTCATCATTGAGTGAAATATCGAGTTCGTCACAAACACCATCATGACAAGTTGGAGATACTGGTACAGCTTCGCCTTTATATTTTTCACCGTTGTATTCTATTTCAAGTGGAACTGGTTCTGTTTCCAATTGAGCTATCAATTCCTGCATTAACTTAATCAGTCTTTTTCGCTGAGTTTTAGCGGTGGCACTCCACTTATCTTTATCAGCACGTTTATGCGCTAGTTTGTATTTAAGGCCGCTCATTGAAGTTGTATAATCATTGGCGTTTAATTTCCTTACATTTTGATGTGCCAGAATATACCAATGATATTCTGTCCCAACCGGAACACCTGAACCCTCAGGTGCCTTTCCTGCTCTTCGTTTTGTTACAGCATAAGAAATTTCCCATAAATCAGGCGTTATTTTTGTTTCTTTCCATTCTCCCTGGTCATAATACCATTTATGACTTCTGCCTACTCGCATGCCCGTGTACTGGCGGCCCTCGAATTCCTTGAATTCATTATAAGTTTTATCAAGATCTTTTGCTGCTTCCTTTTTCCTTTTTTCCGGTTTTATTGTGCCTGCTGTTTTTGTTGCCTTTCTTTTTGTTTTTGGTTTTGCTTCGATAGCTGTTTCTGTTGCCATGACATATATTTTAATTGAGCAAATACCTGAATTAATTAAATACGGTGATACATATTTATTTAGCATAAAAATCCTGCCATAGTAAAACAGTCAGAAAACAAAAGTG
>DATBFI010000297.1:0-4894 GCA_036558585.1 Chitinophagaceae bacterium | reverse complement strand
CACGTCATTATTACAAGGACAGCTATATATACCGGCAGGAAACTACCAAATCAGTAAAACTATCAGGTTGAAGCCAAATATCCTTATTCACGGGGATGGTATGTCAAAAACAAAAATCATTGCAAATACTAAAGCAAGTCTTTTTAATATTTTTGAAGCATCCCCCTCTAATTGTGATCACATAATTTTTATGGATTTATCAATTGCTCATGATATGCCTGCAAACACAAACAATGAAAACATTGGCAATGGTGTTTTTTTAGGCTCTTCAAATACTCCGGTAATTGGTTGCAAATTTATTAGATGTGGTTTTTTTAATAGCTGCTCTTATGGTCTTAAAATAAGTTCGCAAACGGATGTAAGGGATCCATCGTCTCTTATAGAAAGTGATATTACAATACGTGATTGCCACTTTAAGGGTTGTAAACTTTCAAATTTATTAATTAAAGGAGTTGCAAAAGTTGTAGTTGAACACAATACTATTACAAATGCAGCTAACTATGGTGCGATAATTTCCCTTGCGTCGTATGCAAGTATATTGAACAACCAATTTAATGATAACGGTAAAGACGGATTAGTTTGTACTTATATTTCTGATGCTTCTATTCAAGCGAATCAATGTAACAATAATGGAGAATGGGGGATCGCAATGGGCGGTGGCTCAAATATTTCTGTTCCCAATTTTAGTTATTCGGTAATGGAAAATAAGTGTCACAATAATTTATTTGGAGGTATTACAAACGATCCGACAGTCAGTAATGTAAAGTTTCCGCAAAATGTAAATGTAACCTTGATAGGAAACATATGCTCGGGTAGTAAAACTTTTCATGGCATTTACTTTCATAATGTTCGCTATTTTACTTGCGGCTATAATATTTGTTTTGACAATAAAAATTCTGGTATCGCCTTCGATGGGCAGTATGGAATAGTCTCCAATAATCAATCCTATAACAATAAAAAGTATGGACTGGCGATTTTTGTACCTGCTTTTGCCGATTCAGCACTTTCGTCCAGATATGGTTTTTTATCGGTGTTATCAAATTTAACTTTCAATAACGATTCTTCCAATGTCTATTTTGGTACAAATTCAAATAAACTATTAGGACTTAATGTTGAAATAAGTGGAGAAGATAGTCCCGAGGGAAAAATTTCAGCTCCGGCAGGTGTACAATATGTGAGGATAAACAATAATGAGAGGTCTTTATTTGTAAAAACGACTAATAGTGGTAAGAATGGTTGGCAACAAATAAGTAATAATCAGGAATTAATAGATAAGCACGCAGATAATCTGTCGGGTAATAACACTAGACTTTTTGTAAACACCGTAACCGCTAAAAATTTTTCAATTACCGCTGAGGATATTGTTTTTTTGAATCATGAGGGAGAAAATACCAGTGTTTCACTTCCTTCCGCATCAAATAATAAAGGACGGATCATTTGGATCAAAAATTTAAATAAATCATATAGTGTGCAAATAATTGGCTTGGCAGATGGAGAAATTTCAATAATAAAAGGGAGGGAAAGCTTTCAAATATCTAGTGATGGAAAAGCGTGGTATTTAATAAGTAAATTATAATACACAATATTCATTTTTAATGAACATTCTCTTAAATCTAATTCCGGTAGTTCAAGGGGGCGGCTTACAGGTTGCAGCAAATTTTATAGATATAATTTCAGAAAATAATTATAATCACTCATGGTATATTTTAGTAAATAAAAGAGGGGAATTATCTAATTTACTAAAGAAAAGGAATAAGCTAACATATTTTGAGGTTAGTAACTCTGTTTTGCCTCGACTATATTTTGAGAAATTTCAAGTGCCAAAACTAATTCGAAAATTTAAAATAGATATTATATACAGTTTTGGACCAGGCATAATTAATAACAATATACCAACAGTAGTTCGAAGTGCTTATTCAAATATTTATTATCCAGAAATCAACTTCTGGCGAAATTGGCCCTGGAGAAAAAGAGTGATTGCAGAATTAAAAGATAAATATAGATTAACAAAAACGATAAAAGCTGATTCAATAATATTTGAAAATGCAGGCATGCGTCATAGAGCAATTAAAAATTTTGGATACTCAGAAATGAATACATTTTTTATTAAACCATCAGTTAGTAAATTTAATGATATTGACTTTTTTGACACGAATGAAACACCCGAAAATATCAAAGTTATTCCTTCTGAGGCATTTAATATTATCATGTTGACTTCCTGGCATAAAAATAAAAATATTGACATAGTCCCTTATGTTCTAAAGAATTTAAAAAATAGAGGAATAAGAAACGTAAATTTTATAATTACGGTTGCCAGTTCTCATGTATATTCTAATAATTTAGTTCAACAGGCAAAAAAATTTAAAGTAGAACAAAACTTATTTTTAGTGGGAAGAATCAAAGTGAATGAGATAAGACATTTATATGCAAAGAGTACAGCGTCAATATTATTAAGTAAACTTGAATGTTTTAGTTCGAATATAATTGAAGCGTGGGCCTATAAGAAACCTTTAATTATCTCAAACGAAGAATGGTCAAAAAGCATTTGTGGAGAGGATTCTGTCATCTATGTTAATCGGGATGATCCGGACGAAGTCGCAGAAAAAATAAAGATATTAATTCAAAATCCAGATTATTATAAAAAAATCGTAAAAGCCGGTTACGATAAATTGCAAACTTACAATACGCCGGAGGAGAAAGTTTTTAAACAAGTAAAAATTCTGGAATTTATACACTTAAATTTTTTGCAAAACGGAAAAGAATGGTACACAAACAAAACCATAACAAACCAATTATGTGATGATTAATGAAAAACTTTTTTGTTTGCACTTATGAAGTAATTTCTTTTTTCATTTTTGCTTTACCAAGACATAAATTATTTAATCCAATAAAACGGCTTTATCTTATTAGCCAGGGTGCAAAAATTGGTAAAGGAATTACTTTTTATCCCGGTATAAAAATAAATCCTGCAAAAAATATTTCAATTGGGAACCTGGTTGATTTGGCGTGGGGTGTATTAATAACAACAAAGGGGGGAGTAGAGATTGGCGAACGAACATTAATTGGATATAATACCATGATTTTATCAAGTAATCATGTAATACCCCTAGTATCTGAAAAAATTTTTCATGCAGGACATGTAGCCAAGAAAGTAACTATTCAAAACGATGTATGGATAGGTGCAGGATGCATAATTTTACCTGGAATAACAATTGGAGAAGGTGCGGTTGTAGCTGCTGGAAGTGTCGTTACTAAAGACATTCCCTCTTTTACGATTGCAGGCGGTGTTCCGGCAAAAATTATTAAGCAAAGAGAATAAAATGAAACAACTTATCCAATCCCTTAAAACCGGAGAAACAGTTTTAGAAGATATTCCCGTTCCCCTAACAAGTAAAGGCAATATTCTCATAAAAACATCTTGCACTCTTGTTTCCATCGGTACAGAGCGTATGCTGGTTGAATTTGGAAAAAGTAACCTGGTTCAAAAAGCAAGGCAGCAACCTGATAAGGTAAGACAGGTTGTATCTAAAATAAAATCTGATGGTTTAATGCCAACCATGGAAGCTGTGTTTAATAAACTGGAACAACCGCTTCCGTTAGGCTATTGTAATGTTGGTAAGGTAATAGCTGTTGGAGAAGGCGTTACAGAATTTAATATTGGTGACCGGGTCGCATCAAATGGCCCTCATGCAGAATATGTTTTGGTTCCTCAAAATTTAGCGGTTCCAATCCCTGTAAATGTTTCAGATGATGAAGCTGCATTTACAGTTATTGGCTCAATAGGATTGCAGGGAATCCGTTTATGCAATCCGGCTTTTGGGGAAACAATAGTTGTAACAGGGCTTGGCTTAATTGGGTTGCTTACCGCACAATTATTACTTGCAAACGGGTGTACAGTAATTGGAATTGATATTGACGAGGATAAAATTGCTTTGGCTGAACAAAAAGGTGTTATATGCATCAATCCACAACAAAACGCAGACGTTGTAAAATTTGTAAAAGAAAAAACAAATGAAACCGGCGCTGATGGCGTAATTATAACTGCATCGGCAAAGGGCGACGATATTATTGCCCAGGCTGCGCAAATGAGTCGCAAAAAAGGACGCATTATTCTTGTCGGCGTGGTAGGTCTAAACTTAAATCGTGCAGATTTTTATGAAAAGGAATTAAGTTTCCAGGTGTCCTGTTCTTATGGTCCCGGAAGGTATGACGATGCCTATGAAAAATATGGAAAAGATTATCCCCTGCCTTATGTGCGCTGGACAGAAAAAAGAAATTTTGAAGCCATACTGCAGGCAATATCATCAGGCAGGCTTGATGTAAAATCGCTTATTACCGAACGGGTATCTCTAAACGACTATAAACAGATTTATAATAATCTTGGAAATAAAAAATCTATTGCATCATTACTTATATATCCTGAAACCTCAGATAAAAAAGTTTTAATAAATATTTCCTCAGCAAATTTTAAAAATCAAAAGGGCGGTATTGGAATTATCGGTGCCGGAAACTTCACCGCAATGACCATGCTGCCTGCGCTAAAAAAAATAAATGCAAATTTAGTATCTATAGCCAGTGCAGGCGGTATTACAGGTACAGCTTTGGCAAAAAAATATTCAATTGTAAGGAGTACAACAGATTATAAAGAAGTTATTGCTGATAGCGATGTTGATCTTGTAATGATTGCTACGCGACATGATCTTCACGCAAAAATGGTTATTGAAGCGCTTAAAAATAAAAAGCATGTATTTGTTGAAAAGCCGCTTGCGCTTAATAAAGAAGAATTAAATGAAATTATTAATATTTATGACGGAACTACTACATTGACTGTTGGGTTTAACCGCAGGTTTTCCCCGCATGTACAAAAGATAAAGCAGCTTGCACAAGACAGCGA
>DATBFI010000296.1:0-4630 GCA_036558585.1 Chitinophagaceae bacterium | reverse complement strand
CTGCATTGTGTCCGCCATGTGCAGCAACAAATAATCCATTGTCCGTTCGGGAAGCCATCAATTCAACACTCTTTAACCAAACATCTCTCAGTAATGGCTCATCAGTTTTTTCTTTCTCACAATTTTTTAATGCAGTCAAATTCCAAAGCCTGTCTGTCATTGTATGATCTTCATCAAAGACATTTTTGCTTTTATGAAAAAAGTATGCTCCGAAATTTTTTAAGACAGAATCATTCACAGCTTCTCCAAAACGGTACAACATTAAACCATCGGGATGTATCACCGGTGATGCATCGGCTACTGATATAAAATAATTACCCGCAATGTGTGTTTTGTAAATGTATGAGGCAAGCAATTTGATAAAAGGATCTTTGAAAATAGTGATATGACCCGCCGTTGCATTTTCAATGATGCTGAGACCATCAAATAATCGTCCGACCGCGGCGAACCAGTAACCCGGGCCTTCATCTGATGCGCCATCTTCGCCCTGGCTGTTTATGTATATATCTGTGAGCGTCATGGCATGGTATAATTCCGATGCACGACGCTGTTCGTTTTTTTCCAGCAGCAGCAGGCTCAGCATCCAGTTGCTTGTTATCCATGGATTCCAGTTATTTGGATGTTCTCCAAAATACCAGTAGCGATCGCTTTCTTTTTCCAATGGTGTAAGCAACCTCCTGTTTACTTCATAATAGATGCGTTTTCTTAAAAGCGGGGAAATGGTATCCAATTCATCTCCTGCGATATAGTCTGTCAAAGCAAGTGCGGCAGCGGTTTCTGCTGAAAATAAATCGACAACCGGGTCTTCTGCATCAGAAAGACCGACACCCGCTTTTTGCAGACCAAGATGTGCAGGTACACCCCAAAAACTCTCTTCACATATTGACCATACACCATCTGCAATTGCATTTGCAAAACGTCCTTTTTGTTCAACTGCTTCCGCAAATGCTAATGTAAATAACTGCTCACGCTTTTTAAATGATACCGCTTCATAATTTGAACGGTTGCCTGTGCGCACATATTCCAGCATCAATGATGCAGGCAGTGGTTGAAAAGGCATAGTTGCGTATTGTTCTGCCTCACGGATGATCTTTTCACGAATTGTGTCCGGAATAATATCCTGCCATTCTTTCGTAGTTTTCGGAAACGGATGCCACTGCGATAAAGGTATTAATGACTGTGCAACTTCCTCCTTTGAAAAATGACTTAACAAGTTGCGTCCCGCAGATTGTGCATGCAATTCATAAAAGCAGCATATCCATGCCACAACAAGGATTATGATCAATGCACATTTCAAAAATGATTTCATCTATTACAGGAGTAATTTATGATTGTAAAAATTTACACTATCCTTAATTCCATTTCTGTCTATGTTTCGACAAGCCTGTCTGCCGACAGGCAGGCTCAACATGACAGAAAGGTGCCAGCCTGAGCTTGTCGAAGGCGCGTCGAGGGACAAACTTTATCACCTGGAAACAGTACAAGTAATTTCTGTATTCTTATTCAGTTCCACTATCTTTTTATAGTTGCCGATCGAAACAGTATATGGTGATATAAATTTTTTCTCTTTTCCATCAACGGAATATTCCTCTAACTCAGTTTGCAGTTTTCCTTTTTCGTCCGTCTTTGTTTGCGTTACGACTGTGTTGCTTTTATCAAAAATCGTTACTTCGGCATCCTGGAGCGGTTTTCCTTTTTCATCAACGGCTTTTATATTTAATGTCCAGTACACAGAATAACTGTGATCCTGGTCTGTTGATTCCAGTTCAAATTTTGCACCCTCAATATCATTAGATCTGAATTCAACATTTTTTGCAATACAATCCTCTCTCTCCTTCCATCCCATTCTGAAAGGTTTGAATTGCACATTTGCTGTTGGAGATTTTATAATTGTGTTATTATAGATTTTAGTGTTGATCGCTCCTCCGTAGAAAGAAGCAACCCAGGCAGCGGGCACATTGGTAGTGATCCTGTTATTAAAAAATTGTCCACCAAAACCTTGTGTTCCGCCGCAAACGTAAAAGGCTGCTGTTATTGCTTTAGATGAAAGATCTTTTTTTTCAATGACGATATCATTTCCAAAAATGTAATTGTCGCCGCCGCTTGCACTGTAATAAATTGCCCATGACATTGGGATGTAACGTTTATCTACATCGTAATCATTAGCAGTTATGTAAATTTTATTGTTGTACACTTTATTACCAAAGCAGGCATTTTCAGTGCCGGGCTTTGCCTGGTAATCTGCCATGCGCACAGCAGCGGTACTGTACTCTTCATGACCATATTCACAAGTGGGAGGAGAAGTTTTTATTTTGAATGTGTTGTTGAATATCTCGATATTACGATGCACATAAATTTCAATTCCCGAGCCGGTTTCAGGCTCAATTTGGTTTTCAAAAATTTTCGAACTGTCTCCCATTGCCATAATGCTGTAATGATTTGTTACCATTTGCCGGTTTACAAAATAATTATGATGTACAGTGGATTTATTTCCCTTGAACACAAGACACCCCTGCCCGCCATGAAATTCAGAAAATGAAACTTCTGAAGCGGCTTCGCCTCTCAGATCAACAGCATAAAAGTTTGCATAATGCCTGTTGATAATAAAAGGATTGTCCACATCAAAACTGCAATGCGTAATTGTTGCCTGTGGAAGATCAGCGGCTGTTGAATTAATGCCAGACGCTTTTATCTTCAGGTTATCTAAAATTATTTTTACTTTCTTAGCTGTTGATTGAATGCCCCATGACGCTACTCCTACAGAACCACTTTCTATCACTCCGTTTTTGATAGTAACAGAACCTTCTCCCCCGACTTTTGGAATGGAGTCTACAGGAGTTCCTGTGGAAACATCCTTCGTATAATCAAAAAATGCGGCAAGCTGGCTGTTGAACAAGTGATCATAATGGCCCATTGGATAAGTATCTTCAACAATGCCAATACCAACATCCATTGCAGGCCGGATATCAATTTCGTCAACCAAACAATCCGTGTCTGCCTTTATACGTACGCGATATTTTCCCGCAGGAAGGTGATTGAGATGTGCGTAGACAAAGCCACCGCCTAATCGCGGAGCTTTCTTTTCTACAGGACAGCTCACCAAAGTTGTGTCGCCATATTTTGTAACACACTTTACTTCTTTTCCATGCTCATCTTCCACATATACACTTATTTTCATCTGGTTATTTAAATCACCACCCATATCATGATAGTCACTGCCTGTTACGCCGCACATAGCAAAGTAAGAACGGTTAGCAAGCGGAAGATTCACATATGATGAAGTGATCTCATCACCTGCTTTTAAACTCAAAATCTTTTTGCCGATAAACACATGCACATCTTTTGTATTCACAACTTTTGCGCCCGGCGCCTTTGAAAGATCCCAACCCTTATCTCCCTCTTCAAATCCTGAATTTAAAATGTGCTGATAATTTGCAGCGGCATATCTTATTGTATATCCATTCAGATCAAGCGTTACATCTTTTCCAAGAAAAATGGTGCTCGTTTCACTTGAGATATCATTCATCAAAATATATGTGGTGCCGGGCCTGGCATAACTTCCGGCGGCGTGCACGGGAACTTCATTTCCTGTTGGCTGCCTGTGTTTTGTTATAGCGTATTGTGCACACGCAGGAGCCATGAAAACAAACAAACCGGATAATTGAAACAAGGCAAACAGTCTGAGCATGTCCTATAATTTATGAATGTACTCTTGATATAATTTTTCCATATCATCATTACTTACGTTGTTGTTATGAATAATGATGCGGTATCTAAGTCTTAATCCGCTTTTGGATAATGTAACCGGTGTTCTGCCCGGGTAAGGAATATTTTGCATACTTGTTTCTTTACGCAAGATCCATTGACCACGAGGTCCAGGATTAACAGGGTTATCAAAAACAGCAACACCCGTTTTCAGCGAATAGTCATTACCAAAGGAACCAATAATATCCATCCATGGTCCCGCTTCAACTGCGGTTTCCTGGGGAGTCACTTCTTTGTTCTGAGAAACAAATAAAATATTCTTTGGGAGTTTTAATCGCAGGCAAAATCCGCCATAGCCTTTAATATCATCCGAGCCTCCGATTTTTAAACTGTCTACCAGTGCGAATAAGCGAATATCAAAATCTATTGCCCGGTATTCTCCCGTTGATTTGTGTATTGTGATATTTGTATTCTCTCTTACAATGGAAACTGGTTTATTATTCTGCAATACCGATCTCCATAGCATTTCTGACTGAAGCGTTACAAAGTTTTCTTGCTTTTTTATTTTCAATTTTATGGGTTCATATGAAACATTTTCAGACATCCAGCCATCTGCAATTTTTTTGTTGCCTGATATTATCTGATGCCACGCTAAAAAAATGCCCCTGTGATAAGGATGGTCTTCCGGAAAGTCTTCCGTTAAAACTTTTTCATTTAAATCATATAATGGATTAACATAGCCAGCCCTTTCGTATTTTCCATTTAAAGATTTAGGTCGCTCCTGGTAGAATAAAACTTTTTTACCGTTCTCTGATATTTCAACACCTTCACCAGTTTTTGTTGTCGTAAAATGCTGACCGCATACTTTTATCTGTATAGCAATTAAACAACAAAAGAAAATAAATAAAAATTTTATCCGACGTTT
>DATBFI010000295.1:0-4276 GCA_036558585.1 Chitinophagaceae bacterium | reverse complement strand
GTGCCAAAACTGTTGTCTTCTGTAACGCCACCCCACCATTTGTTTACTATGGAAGGTCTTTGGTTTTTTGGACCGATGCCATCCTTCCAATGATAAGTGTCAGCAAAACAGCCGCCCGGCCAGCGGAGTACAGGTATCTTCATTTTCTTTAACGCCGCAATCACATCGTTACGCACACCCCTTGTGTTTGGGATAGTTTTATTTGTATCACCAACATAAAAGCCGTCGTAGATACAGTGACCGAGATGCTCGGCAAAATGACCATAAATATTTTTACTGATGATCGTTTTTGCATCACCAGCATTCACAGTAACGATTGACTGGCTATAAAGCAAACCTGCAGGAATAAAAAGAAGAGCAAGCAGAGATAAACTTAAAATTCTCATAATTGTTATTGGTGTTTATAAAGGTTGTTAAATATACATTTTTAAAAATAAAAGTTATTCCTGCAAATGATTTTTTCCTGGTAGTATAACGTACCTCATGAATTTTATGATGGGCTGATATGAATGGAATTTTATCACACGGTGCAGTAAGCAATCCGCAGGTTTCATTTGATAAATTATTTTTAAACTTGCATTAAAGCACTTTTTGCCAGTTAAGATCTTGTTCGTGTTTCTTTCCAAATAAAAAGGAACAGATAAATTTTATTCCTGAAAGAAAAATGTTTTTTTAAAATTATAACAATGCAAAATAAAGCCGCAGAAATATCTTCAACAGAAAAGCAAACTATAGGAAATTACAGGTGGACAATCTGTGCGCTTATTTTTTTTGCTACAACTATTAACTATCTCGACAGGGCAGTTATAAGTTTATTGAAAAGTTATTTGGAAAAAGATTTTAACTGGACGGAAACCGATTACTCAGATATAGTTATCGCCTTCCAGTTTTCTTATGCAATCGGATTGCTTCTTGCCGGAAGGGTTATTGATAAAGCAGGCACAAAGACCGGCTATGCTATTTCCCTTTTATTGTGGAGCATTGCCTCCATGGCCCATGCACTCGTAAGAAACACTTTTGGTTTTATAATCGCACGGTCTGCATTGGGCATAAGTGAAGCGGGAAATTTTCCTGCGGCCATTAAAACCGTTGCAGAATGGTTCCCAAAAAAAGAGAGAGCATTTGCTACAGGCATCTTTAATTCCGGAACTAATATTGGCGCTATTTTGGCTCCTCTTACAGTTCCTTTTATTGCACAAAGTATGGGATGGCAATGGGCCTTTGTTATTACGGGTTCTATTGGTTTTATATGGCTGATCTTTTGGTTCATGGTATATGAGGTACCGGCAAAACATAAACGCCTTTCTAAAACCGAGTATAATTATATACATAGCGATGCAGACGAAATAAAATCCGGTGACATGCAGGCTGGCACCGGAAAAATTTCATGGTTCCAATTGTTGGGATTTAAGCAAACATGGGCTTTTTTCCTCGGGAAATTTTTAACCGATCCGGTGTGGTGGTTCTATCTTTTTTGGTTGCCTGCATTTTTAAAAGCACAATATGGCGTTGAGGGAACGGCTACTGCATTGCCTGTGGCATTGGTTTATACCATGTCAACATTGGGGAGTATTTTCGGCGGATGGTTACCATTAAATCTCATCGGCAAAGGATGGACTGTTTATCGTTCCCGGAAAACATCTATGTTCATTTATGCGGTTTGTGTTTTTCCTGTAGTATTTGCGCAGATGCTGGGCAGCATCAATATGTGGCTTGCCGTTATAATAATTGGTTTTGCAGCCTCAGCACACCAGGCATGGAGTGCAAATATTTTTACAACGGTATCGGATATGTTTCCCAAAAAAGCTATTGGATCAGTTACAGGTATTGGTGGAATGGCAGGCGCATTAGGTGGTATATTGATTGCAACGCTTGCGGGCCTGTTATTTGATCATTATAAGGCTTTAGGTAAACTTGAAACGGGTTATTATATCATGTTTATCATTTGTGGTTACGCCTATATTATAGCGTGGCTTGTTATGCACTTTTTAGTCCCGAAAATGAAAAGAGTTCAATTGAATTAGTTTGAAAACTGAAATATGGTAATAGGATAAAAACTCCGGTAACATGGTATGCCCGGAGTTTAAAATTCAAAAATACTAATCCATGGTGTCTTGCCTTTGGTCTCAGCTCTACTGTAATATTAATATTGTTCCTGTTTCTTTGATTATCCCCTTTTAAGATTTTGTATTTCTTCGATATCTCCATCCCAAACTCTAACTGTCTTAGCATATTTTTCATTTTGCATATACACAACATAAATGGTTTGATTGTCCGTATGTACCTCTGCAACATTTAAAATATCATAAGCATAATAAGAGCTTTTAACGTTCGCCATATATTGGGAGGCAAGTTTTTTTCTCCATAATAACTTATTGTGTGGCTAAGCCTGCCTTTTTTATCATAAGTAACTTTTGTTTGCACAGAATTTTCCCGGAAGCTGGCGATATACCCGTTAGATGTTTTATACCAATACTCATCATTTACCAGTGGAAATTCTTTATGGAAATTTTTTGCCGCACGGCTGTCGCCATCATTTAAATGCTCATTATCCTGTTCCATTTTTTTGTTACTCTGATCTCTGAAAACAGTTTCAGAACAGGGATCGCTATAAGAATGATCAGGACATGGATTAATATAATAATGACCCGGATCACTTAAAGCAAATTGTGCCTTGCCATCAATAATTATTGTAGCCGGGACAATAGTTAAAAACGCTAAGAGAACGTTCTTCATTTTTAATGTTTATTTTGATGAATGTATAAAATCCAGCATAGCATCACCATATGCAATCCCTAAAAGACTGAGTTATATCACCGCAAATGAGGATGCAGCATTTTGCGTTTTTGCAGTTGTCTCGCAGTGGTCACAATTTTTTAGAGATTCGATAGCTTCAGAAGCTAGTGCTTTTGTGACGTTATATGAAGCGCTTCCATTATGCCGGAATTTTGAAATTTTCCTGCTTGCCATTACAATTCGCAACTGGGTGGACAACTCAACCTTCTGCTGCATCATACTTCTTTTCCTGTGTTCCATTACCATAATTTTTAGTGTTTGAAATTTATTGACACTGTAAAATTGCAACAAAGCAAAGCACATAAAAAGTAAATAAGAATAAGACATGCAAACAATTCAATGAAGTGCAGGAAATAAAAAATGAAATGTTTTTAATTGAAGAAAAAAGGGGATTTTAAATAAGCAGGAACAGGGGTGAACTTTAATAATGTACAACCACATTATTCATTCAATAAAAAAAGAGACTGTCTCAAAAATTCAATTACCGTCTTTGAGCCAGCCCCAAAAGCGTTAACAATTTTTACCAAACCTGTGCTCTTAAGCTGTCAGGCATATACATTTTATCTCCGGGTTTTACATTGAATGCAGTATAAAAGGCAGGCACGTCAGAAACAGGATTGTTTACCCGGTACTGTGGTGTTGAATGAGGATTGGTAAGTACCTGCGTTCGTAATCTCTCAGGTCTTATTTTGCTTCTCCACAGCATGCCATAAGCTATAAAAAATCTTTGATCAGGTGTAAGTCCGTCAATTTTTTCATTTGACTTGCCCTGTTCTGTTTTTTTGAAAGCTTCGTAAGCGATGGTTACACCTCCAATGTCTGCAATATTTTCGCCCTGTGTTAACTCACCGTTTATGTGTAGTGTATCAATTACAACTGACCGGTTGTATTGGCTAACTACCAGATCCGCTTTCTTTTTAAAGTTTGCTGAATCTGCCGGCAGCCACCAGTTCTTAAGATTCCCCTGTGCATCGTATTGCCTTCCCTGGTCATCAAAACCATGTGTCATTTCGTGACCGATCACTACACCGATTGCCCCATAGTTCAAAGCATCATCACCATTAGCATAAAAGAACGGAGGTTGTAAAATTCCTGCCGGAAAATTTATATCGTTTGTATAGGGATTATAATAAGCGTCAATTGTGGGTGGTGTCATAAACCATTCAGAACGGTCAACAGGTTTACCGATTTTGTGTATGTTATACAAATAAATAAAGTGTCCTGTGTTCTTAAGATTTTGAACCAGGTCATTTTTACTTATTTCTACAGAAGAATAATCTTTCCATTTATCCGGGTAACCGATCTTCTTTGCAAATGCATTAAGTTTTATCAATGCTTTTTGTTTAGTGGCATCACTCATCCAGCTTAGATTTTTTATTCTTTCCCTGTATGTTTCCTGCAGGTTGTTTACAAGATCTAAAATTCTTTGCTTCGCTTCCGGAGGAAAATATTTTTTTACATACAACTGTCCCAGCGCATC
>DATBFI010000294.1:0-4255 GCA_036558585.1 Chitinophagaceae bacterium | reverse complement strand
TTGCCAAACACAGTTGAAAAAATCCCGGTACCCCAACAGGAAGAAAAATCAAATAGCAAAAAACATCTATTGCTTGTTTCCAATTTTCGCCCCACGAAAAATATTGAGTTTGCTTTGGAGTTATTTAAACAATTGAAAAATGAAGACAGGTCAAGCTATAGTTTCACAATTATTGGACAGATTGCAGATAAGTTATATTACGAGAAAATAAAGGATCAAATCTTAAGAAATGAGCTGGAGAATGATATTACACTTTTGAGTGATTGTACTAACATTCAACCTTTATTGCAACAATTTGATCTTGCGGTGCATACGGCAAAATCCGAATCAGGTCCTTTGGTGCTTATTGAATATATGGCGCAGGGTTTACCATTCATTACTTATAATACAGGAGAAGTTGTTGAAGAAATAAAAAACAAAATACCGCTTTCCGTATTGCATTCATTTAAAACAGATGAGTGGATAACGCGCATAGAAACATTGCTTGGATTGCCTTTTGACGATTTGAGCCACAGGTTCTCAAATATATATGATCACTATTTTTCTGCAGAAGTCTATTATAATAAAGTGATGGAAATCTATCATATTGTTTTAAGCAAAAATGAAAAGATGAATGCAACTTAGCATAATTGTATTGCCGGTAAATGTGAAGGAAAATTACAAGGGTATTATTTTTTGATATCCGCATTTCAAGCGTACAAGTGTGCGATGTTTCGGGGCAGGCGCAACGGGAGCTGCCATAAATTACAAAGCCGGTACAAAAGCGACACTAAAAAGTATCGCCTCTTTTATGTCAAAAAAAAAATTTTTAATCATCCGATGCCGCAGCTTCAACTACAATTTTATTCAACCGATTTGTTACCGGTAATAATAAAAAGCATGCAACAATTGCAGCGACGGCACTAATTGCGAAGAAGACAGCCTTATTATCAAACTGATCCCAGAAGCCGGCAAGGATGCCTGAAATTTTTCCGCCAAGTGAAGTTGTAATGAACCATCCCCCCATCATTAATGCAGTAAATCTTCGTGGAGCAACTTTTGATGTGAGCGACAAGCCCACCGGGCTTACAAATAATTCACTGACGGTAAATACACCATAACTGCTGATAAGCCACCAGCTCGAAACTTTGTCGTGATAAATGTTCGTTGATAAACATGCGGCCACCATCACACCGGATGATAAACCTGCAATTAAAGTTCCCCAGGCAAATTTACTTGGTGTTGAAAGCTCTTTGCCTCTTGCTTTCATCCAACCAAAAAAGGCGACGACGACTGGCGTTAAAACAATTATCCAAAACGGATTGACCGATTGGTAAATTTCTGTTGAGAACAATTTTAAATCTTGTCCCTGCTGCGGATATTTTTCTTTCTGCAAATTTTGAAAATATAAATTTGTCCCTTGGTTTGTTAATACTTTTCCATGCTCGTCTGTCTGAGCCCTGAACTGGCTGTCAACAACAGGAACATCCGTGGGGTTTGTATTCACAGTTTCCAAAAACCCAAATGGCTTCAATGCAGGTTGAATTGCTTTCGGTGCTTCGCGATCAGTGTATGTTTGCGCCCAGAGCGTCAATGCGGTAGCATTTTGATTGTAGATATTCCAAAAAATAATTGATACACCAAATAAGATCAGCAGCGTACTAAGGCGTTTTCTTTCAAAACCTTTAGCGCGATACATCAAACTGAAATAAAAAATAATAATAGGAATACAGGCGCAAATGAATGCATCATTTGAATCAGCACCCAAAATATTTCCCGGGATAAACCAACCAATTGCACCTGCCACGATTGCAGGCAAAAAAACTTTTGCCACAATTTGTGAGATAGGCATATCATCTTTTTGTACAGGCTTAATTACATCGGCATGTTTTACATGCTTCAAACCAATCGCAAGCCAAATCATACTTAATACCATCCCGACGCCAGCCGTAGCAAATGCTGCACCCCAGCTAATATTATTTCGCATATACGCTGCAACAAAATTGCACACAAAGGCTCCAATATTAATGCCCATATAAAAAATGTTATAGGCGATATCTTTCCGGGATTTCAAATCCGGCCGGTTATAAATATTACCTAATAATGTGCTGATGTTTGGTTTAAAAAAACCATTGCCAACGATGGCCGAAAACAAACCTGTATACATCACAGCATCGCTTGCATTCAATGCAATTAAAAAATAACCAAGGGCCAGCAAAGTAGCGCCCAGGAAAATTGATTTTATGTAACCAAGATACCTGTCTGCAATCAATCCGCCGATGAATGGGGTTAAATATATCAACGCAACGTAAGTGCCTACAATGCTTACAGCAGGAGCTGTATCCAAACCTCTGCCACCATGACTAACCGTATCTGTGAGATACAATAAAAAAATTCCGATCATTAAATAATAGCCGAAACGTTCCCACATTTCGGTAAAAAAAAGTACATATAAACCACGGGGATGTTTTCCTTCGAGAGTTTTACTCATATGGCGATTTTAAAATAATGAGGTTATTTTAACGTCTGAAAATACAGAGAAATTCTAAATAGAGAATTCTAAATTCTAAATACTGCTTTACTTTCGCCCAACTTTTCATAAATATTTAAACATTTTCATGAATATACTATTAATCGGCTCAGGGGGCAGGGAGCATGCACTGGCGTGGAAAATTGCGCAAAGCAAACACTGTTCACAACTATACATTGCTCCGGGTAATGCGGGTACGCTGCAGTGCGGTATTAATGTAAACATAGCTGTAACAGATTTCGAAGCCATAAAAAAATTTTGCGGGGAGCAGCAAATTGAGATGATCGTGGTTGGCCCTGAAGAACCGCTTGTAAAAGGTATCTATGATTATTTCGGGACCACAGAACCCTCTCCTTCAGGAGAGGGCAGGGTGAGGCTTATTGGTCCTTCTGGAAAGGGCGCACAACTGGAAGGGAGTAAAGCGTTCTCAAAAAAATTTATGCAGCGGCATAACATTCCAACCGCTGCATATGCAGAATTTACTTATTCAGATTTTGAGGACGGCAAAAAATATATTGCTCAACATTCATTACCTGTTGTTTTAAAGGCTGATGGTTTGGCCGCAGGAAAAGGAGTTGTTATCTGTGATGCACATGATGAAGCTTTGCTTGTTTTTGAGGAAATGATTGTTCACAAACAATTCGGAGAGGCGAGTTCTAAAGTTATAATAGAAGAATTTTTGCAGGGCATCGAAGCAAGCGTATTTGTATTAACAGACGGGAAAGATTATAAGATCATTGGTCATGCAAAGGACTATAAAAGAATTGGTGAAGGAGATACGGGGCCAAATACCGGTGGTATGGGTTGTGTGAGTCCCGTTCCTTTTGTTGACGACGTGTTTATGCAAAAGGTTGAACAAGTTATTATTGAGCCAACAGTAAAAGGACTGAGAAAAGAAAATATTGTTTATAAAGGTTTTATATTTTTTGGGTTGATCAATGTTAATGGAGAACCATATGTGATAGAATATAATTGTCGCATGGGTGATCCCGAAACGGAGGTGGTAATGCCGCGTTTAAAAAATGACCTTGTTGAATTATTTATTAATCTCCATGAAGGGAAATTAAGCACGACAAAAACTGAGTTTGATAAAAGAGCATGTGCAGCAGTTGTTGCAGTGAGCAGCGGTTACCCGGGAGAGTATAAAAAGAATTTACCCATTAGTAAATTAGCAAATGAACAAATGAGTGGTGATACAATCGTCTTCCACGCAGGAACAAAAAAAATTGATGATGCCATTGTTACTAACGGAGGAAGAGTACTTGTTGTAACGTCTTACGGTAATAACATTGACGAGGCAGTAAATAAGTCAAAAGCTGTTTTACAGCAAATACATTTTGAGGGAATATATTACAGGAGAGATATCGGATATGAGTTTTATTCCGGGTAATAATGACGTGTTTAACCCGAGAGACTACGAAGACAGGAGTCACCCAGAGGCTCTGTGGTCGAAAAGTAACTTATTCAAACGTACTGTAGAAATAAGGGGTCTTTGCTTCAAATTCTGCGCTGCAGGTATCTACCATTTTATAAACACGTATAATACCAAGGGCTTTTCTTTTTTCGTACACCTGTTCTTCAGTACAATTATATTTCATGATGCGCGCAATCTGCTCATCACTAAAACCATGCAGCTTGGCTTCTTTCAATAATTCGGCCGGAACTGTATCCAAAGAATAGTGTGATAATTCTTTTTCTACCCGGCATATTTCCTGTATCTGGTATATAAACCAGCGATCAATACCA